>CAMDBK010000259.1 GCA_945889235.1 Chitinophaga pinensis | reverse complement strand
CCTGGTTCTGTTGATTTTGCTGCTGTTGCTGTTGTTGCTGCTGCAATTTACTCATTGCATAAGCAAGGTTATAGCGTGTTTCATCATCCTGCGAATTATTCTTTAGTGAGTTCTTAAATGCATTTACACTTTCCTGATATTTTTCCGTTTTCAGCAATGAGTTTCCAAGATTGTGATAGGATTTTGATTTCAAATCTTTATCGGTTGTTTTGCCTGCAATGCCCTGAAATATTTGTGCAGCATCTTCAAATTTACCTTGTTTATAAAGTGCATCACCTAAATTGTAATTAGCAATTTCAGACTCATGATTTTTCTCTAAACTCTTGCGGTACAGAATTTCAGCTTCATTGTATTTTCCGGTTTTATACTCTGCGTTTCCATTGTCGATGAGCTTGCGTTCTTCGCGCTGGGCTTGAGAAACATACCCAAGCATCAACAAAAAAGGCATTAATAAAATAATTTTCAGTGTTTTCATTTTTTCTTTTCAAATAAACTAAAATCACCAAACCACCTGCTTTTTCTTTCAGGCATTAATAATTCAGTGAGCAAAAGTAAAACAGCAGCGGCAAGCAGGTATTGAAAACGATCTTCATAATCTGTAAACATTTTAGAATCAAATTCTTTTTTCTCCATTTTATTTATTTCATCCAGCAAAGTTTTCATACCGCTGCTCATATTATTTCCGCGGATATAAACTCCCTTTCCTGCGGCAGCAACTTGTTGAAGCATTGTTTCATTGAGTTTGGTAACAACAGTATTTCCCTGGTTGTCTTTTCTGAAACCTGTTTTTTTTCCGTTCACGTAAACCGGAATTGGTGTTCCGTCAGGCGAACCAACGCCAATGGTATGAACTGTAATTCCGCCTTCTACTGCAGTTGTGGCTTGCTGAATAGCATCGTCTTCATGATTTTCCCCATCGGTGATAATGATGATTGAACGGTTCTTGTCCTGTTTTTCCCCGAATGATTTTATCGCAAGGTCAATTGCTGAACCTACTGCCGTTCCCTGTGTTGGGATAATATCTGTGCTTACTGTTGAAAGAAAAAGTTTTGCTGCCGCATAATCAGTAGTAAGCGGCAACTGAACATAAGCTTGTCCGGCAAAAACAATGATACCAATTTTGTCGGATTTCAATTGATCAATCAGTTTTGAAATAGCTTGTTTGGCGCGTTCCAAACGATTTGGCTCCAAATCTTCTGCCAACATGGAGTTAGAAATATCCAGAGCAATAATCAACTCAAAACCTTCTCGTTTTACTTCTTCGTATTTAGAACCTATTTGAGGATTGGCAACACCTAAAACCAACGCAACAATTCCCAGCGAAGTCAACACAAATTTCCATGCCGGACGAACCGCAGAAACTTCTGGCATTAATTGTTTTACCAGTTCATCATCACCAAAAGCTGCAATAGATTTTTTGCGTTTGTTTCTTGCCAGAATAAAAAGCAGCCACAACAGCGGAACCAGTGCCAGTGTGTAAAGCAAATATGTATGTTCAAATCTAAACATATCAATTAGCTGATTTAATAATTAGCTGATTAGCTACTATTTTAATCATGGCAGCGTTCTTAGTAAAGTATTTCTTAGTAATAATTCTAATCCCAAAATAAATAATGCAGCCAAAGCAATTGGTAAAAATTCTTCTTTCTTTTTTCTAAACTCAGTAACATCAATTTTAGATTTTTCAAGAGCATCAATTTCCTGATAAATATTTTCAAGTTTTGCATTATCAGTTGCACGAAAATATTGTCCGCCAGTCATGACTGCAATCTTCTTCATCATGTCTTCATCAATCTTCACTTCCATATCCTGATAAACTGTTTGACCAAACATATTTTTTCCCGGATAAGGCGCCATTCCCATTGTCCCCACACCTATTGTGTAAACCCTGATGCCAAAGGTTTTTGCAATTTCAGCTGCAGTTTGCGGAGGAATGGAACCGCCAGTATTTACACCGTCCGTGAGCAGAATTATTACTTTGCTTTTGGCTTCACTTTCTTTCAAGCGTTTCACCGCAGTTGCCAGGCCCATCCCTATTGCAGTTCCGTCTTCAATCAATCCGTTTTTTATTCCTCCGAAAATATTCAGCAACACCGAATGGTCGGTGGTTAGCGGACATTGCGTGAATGCTTCTCCGGCAAAAACTACCAGTCCCATTCTGTCTGTCGGGCGACCGGAAATAAAATTCATAGCCACTTTTTTTGACGCTTCCAAGCGGTTAGGTTTAAAATCTTCCGCCAGCATACTTCCCGAAATATCCATGGTAATCATAATGTCAATTCCTTCGGTGGTAACATTCTGCCAGCTGCTGCTGCTTTGCGGACGGGCAAGGGCAAGCGACAATAATGCAATGCAGAGCATCCGTAACACAAAAGGAAAATGAACCATTTTCTGGCGCAATGTTTTTGGTGCATTTTTAAAATTATCAAGAGAGGAAAAACGAATGTTCGCACACTGATTGTTATTGCGTTTCCAATACCAAAAAATCAGTAACGGAATTACCGCCAGCAAGAGAAACCAATAAGGATTTGCAAATTCAATTCCTTGCATCATTTTTTTTCTTCCTTTATTTCAACGGGTATTGTAGTATTCACAAATTCAATGGCATTTGCCATGCTTAATTCATTTTCGCTGGGCAACGGTTGTTCCTTCGCAAACTTAACCATATCGGCCATTTGAAGCATATTACGAAGTTTCGAAAACGTTGCTTCATCCACTTTACCTTTCATGGCAGCAAGCGTTTCATCACTCACCTGTTCGGGCGAACTCACACCAAAACGCTCATCAATATAGCCACGAATAATATCTGTAAGTTCACTGTGATAAAGTTTAACCTGATTATTTTCCCACAACTTTTTCTTGCGCAATTGGTCAAGTAAACCAAGTGCTTTTTCATGTGCTGAAAGTGGTTTTGGCTGAAACAATTCAGTAATTTTTATTTTCTTTTTGCGGAAGAAAAGAAGGTAAAGTGAAACTCCGCTGATAATGCCGATAATCACGAGAATTATTCCTGCAATAATTAAAATTTCCTTCCATGTAATGCTCAGTGAAAGCGGCTCTTTAATATCGTTCACCTCTTTCTGCGGGTCAAGTGCTACGCCCTGAACCTGCAACAACAATGCTTCACTTTCAATAAATTTAGAAGTATCATTATTCAGATAAACGCGGATGGCAGGAATTACCCAATAACCGGTATCAAACGAAGTGATGGTATATGTTTTTTCAAACTTATAAAAGGTAGTTACTTTTTCACTGATGGTATCGAGTTTGTGTTCTTCCACAACCTCAATGTGAGATGCAATGCTGTCTATAAATTCAGGAAAAGTTATGGTTACATCTTTTGTGTGCTCAACGCGAATGCGGAGTTTTGTTTGTCCGCCAAGTTTGATGACGTTAGTGTCAAGTTCAGCGGAAATGCTTGCGCCTTGCGAGAATGCAAACAGAGAAGAAAAAAGAAAAACAAAAGATAATAAGACCCTTCGACTACGCCTAGGAAGACAGACAGCTTTCAAAATCTCATATCTCATATCTAACATCTCAAATCTAAAACTCATCTTCTTCCTTCCCTTTTCTTAAATAAATTTACCAGCGGACCAACATATGATTCGTGCGTTGCAATGGAAGTAAAATCAACACCACTGCGGTTTAGTAATTTCTTAAGTTTATCATCAAACTCAAGTGCAGCAGCCTTGTATGAAGTTCTTACTTTATTGTGTGAAGTATCAACCCAGCGAAGTTCACCGCTTTCCGCATCCTTAACTTTTATTAAACCGATGTCAGGTAATTCGTTTTCACGATTATCACGAATTCGTATTCCTACAACATCATGTTTTCGATTTGCAATTTTCAGTGCATCTTCATAATTCGCATCTATAAAATCAGAAATCAAAAATGCGATGCTTCGTTTCTTAATTACATTGTTGAGATACTTTAACGCCTGACTGATATTCGTTTTCTTATGTTCGGGAGTAAATTCAATCAACTCACGAATGATGCGCAGAATATGAGATTTTCCTTTTTTAGGCGGAATGAATTTCTCAATCTGGTCGCTGAAAAATATCACTCCGATTTTATCATTATTCTGAATCGCGGAAAAGGATAACACTGCACATAATTCAGTTATCAGTTCGCGTTTCATTTTCTCTTTTGTTCCAAAATCTTTTGAGCCGCTCATATCCACCACCAGCATCACCGTCATCTCACGCTCCTCTTCAAAAATCTTTACATAAGGATTATTGAAACGAGCTGTTACATTCCAGTCAATCGTGCGAATATCATCGCCCGGCATATATTCACGAACTTCACTGAAAGCCATACCGCGCCCCTTAAAGGCCGTGTGATATTCCCCGGAAAAAATCTGGTTGGAAAGACCACGCGTCTTTATCTCAATCTTACGTACTTTTTTTAATAATTCTGTTGTTTCCATTTTGGGGCAT
>CAMDBK010000258.1 GCA_945889235.1 Chitinophaga pinensis | reverse complement strand
GGTAAATTCTTTCAGCAATTCATTTTTGTTTTCGCCTGCATATGCCGGTTGGTTTAAAAACTCTTCTATGTCCTCTCGGTTAAAAGCATGCGCCTCGGGCATGGCATAAATGTGAGGCAGTATGTTTTCGCGCAGCACTTCGCGCTCGTAACTGGCGGCTTTCATCAGCAAGGCAAAGCGCGCTAATTGTGCTGCGCGTTTATCAATATCTAACCCAAACAAATTGCGGTTTAAAATTTCGCGCACCGCCTGCTTGGTCAGGTAACCTTCCTCCTTATACATCTGCATCAGCAGGTCAAAGCCCACCACTAAAATGTGTCCGCTTCCGCTGGCAGGGTCCAGCAAGGTCAGTTCCTTTACATCGGCAATCAGCGCATCGGGTTTGGCGTTTTCATTCGCTACCAAGTATTTCATTTGCCCGCGCAAAGGGCTGTCGGGTTGGTAGTCGAGCCACACTTTACCTACGGTATTTTCTACCATGTATTTCACAATCCACTTGGGTGTAAAAATTTGCGTGGCGGCAGGTATATCTTCTTTACGCGCTTTCTTATTTTCCTTAAATCCTTTAAACACTTCATCTTTCCGCTCGCTTATATAAAACTGGTAGAGCCAGCCAATCAGTTCCACTTCTTTGTAGTCGGCATCTTCAACAAAACCGTTTTTGTTCAGCAGTTCTATAATGCCACCGGCAGAGAGCAGGTTGTTGGGCAACAGCAATTCGGTAAAATCATCAATGCCGCCAAACACGCGGTTGAGCAATTGATGTTTTCGGCAATAGCCCACGAGCAAAATACCAAAGGCGGCTTCTTCATCACCGGCTAAAATTTTGTCGCGCACTTTTTGTTTATCAGCATCATTCAAAAACGGCATCAGTCCGTTGCGCGCTTTGTCGAGCAGCGCAGGCACGGTGCCGGTGTATTGCAGTTGTGCGTCTTCGTAATCGTTTTTTTCCAGAATCTTAATTGCCATCAACCGGTTAAACCAGGTGTAAGCCGCTTCCTCTACTGCATCTTTATATGAGTGGTTACTGATACTTTTTTTGAGTTGATTCCATTTGTTGTAGAGCGAAGTGTCGTTGTAAATTTCGTTACGAAAAATTACACCACCTGGAACTGCTTCGGGTTCAGCTGTAACACCATTTTTTTCATCAAAGCCCCAATACAACATGCGCAAGCGCACGCCTTCCATCAATATTTTGCGCGCCTGTTGTGCAAATGGTTTTAGCTTGGTTGTGTTCATTTCCCTCTGAAAAAATTATTTCTTGATTCCTACAATCTTGTTCTTCTTCAACTCTCCTAAAACTTTATCGCGAAATTTTTTGATGAAAGCATCCAATTCTTCTACACTTTTAATTTCTACATAAGACCCACCATCATCATTTACTACTGAAACAAAAGTCATTTGCTTGGATACTTTACCTTTTGCTTCATCGGATTTTACTTTAGCATCATGAAGCATTTGAATTAAACCCAATTCAAATTCCTTAGCTGCTGAAATTTTCAAACGCAACTCAGGCACACTGTTCAGCTTTTTAATTTTGTCAATATGATACCCACGGTCGGGCAGAGTTGTACCATCAAGCCCGAGTTCTTTCAACTTAGTTTCCAAACGGTCGAAAGCATTATTGTATGCCTCCATCGCTTGTTCTTTCAATTGCTTAACAAGGTCGTTGATAGATTTACTTAACTCCTTCTGAATTTTTTTTACCTCAATAAATTTTTCGTAAGGTTTATCATCGTTATGAAAATAGTCCGAAAGTTTATCACCCTTCAGTTTATCAGAATCATCGAGTGACGAAAAGTTACCTGCATTTTCATCTGTAAAAGATTTGAATTTGAGATAGTCACCAATCTGTTCTTCAATAAATTCTTTTGTCACTTTATAATTATCAGATATTGATTTCAGATTACTTTCTTCATTAATCAGTTCTGCAAACAAAATTGTTTTATCACGACGAACCGATAACTTTTTTACTGCTGCATGATAAGCTTGCAGATGATTAATGAATGGCAAACCACTATAATTCATCACAAGTGTATCTGACTCATCTGTCTTTCTAATCAAGAACTCTGTCAATTTTTTGAATAAAATATTTGCATCAGATTCAGATGAATCGAGCACCGTTTGGTTAAAAGCATTATTAGTTGATTGAACAACTTTGTAAAGCGTGCTGCGGTCAATTACATCTTCGGGCAATACTTCTATTTTCTGCCGGTCACGGTTGTTCAATGCCTTCTCAGCATATTCTTTCAGGTCAAGTGGTTCACTCAGTAAATGAAATTTGCGTTTGTTTTTTCGAGCCAGTTGCAGCAACACATCGAGCGTGGCAATATCCTTCCAACCATAAGGCGGCACTTTAAATTTATTCACCACATCACTCAACACCGGATTTTGATTCATCATGTTCAATGTCTGGTCAACTTCCCGTTCGGCTTCAGTCAAAGAATCATCACTGGATAACTGAATTGATTGTGCCGTTTTCCGGAAAATATCTTCTGCCTGGGAATAAGTGTTTGCCAGAGATTTTTTTCGATAGACTTGTGCAAGGTGAGAAGTTAAAGCATTAAAATATTTTGTCTTTGCATTTGCTCCTGTAACAGCTTGTGGATTTACTATTGAGCCATTGGAAATAAAACTTGTTAGCAGAAATTTTTCTTCTACTCGTTTTCTTATTTCATTCAGTTTCACATCAGCTTGCTGTCTGAAATTCTGAAGCGTCTCCGACCTTTGCTTGTTAGATGAATCACTGTTGTTTCGGATGTAGGAAACGATTTGCACATACTCGGTAAAATCTTTTCTGATATCCTGCATGGAATGATTGAGGCAAACCACCAGGTCGTTGGTTTTTGCCTGCAATAACATTTGAGAAATTTCATTTGTATCAGTAACAGCAAACAGAATTTTAAAATCACCTTTGGTGCTTATTTCTTTATCATCAACTGCTATCTGCGCATCGTAATTATTTCCTTCAAAACTTACTTTACGATTCGGGTCAATGATATGCTCCAACACATCTTTGTAAAAGCTATCGAGAAAAGCATCAGTAGTAACCTTGGTATGTTGAATTTCATTGATAACAATAATTTCATCATCACCCAAAAAGCGGAAAGTGTTGTTATCTGTTTTTATAATCACCGCAGCTTCTTGCAACGCATCAATTACAGCAGAAACTTTTTGTTGCAAATCCAATTTGTCTTCGTCTACTTTATTCATCAATATGTAAACGAGATTATCCAGACTGGCAGGAAAAATCTTTTGATATTTCTCAGAGAGATTTGCAATCATGAACAAGGCATTGATAACACGATGTTCAAATTTTCCTTTCAATTTACTATCGGCATTGTAAGCCAACTCTAATTTATTGGTTGCAAAATTTGTTAAGCTCTGCGTTAATTGAGTATTAAAAAAAGCATCGAACGGAACAATGAAACCAGTTGATTCATCCTTCGTATTTTTTGCAGTGTAGTGAGTAATTCCAAGTAACGAACGCTCGGTATTTTTTACCCCCTGTGTTACGAATCCCTGATTACTGAACGAATCAAAAACATAGGAGATTAGACTAAACTGATAAGGAACGAAAGGATAGGTCTCTACAAAATCTTCCTTGCTCTTAAAATTCTGAAGCAGATTGTTCAGTTCCAAAAACTGATTTACAATTATGTTTTTGTTATTATCGAAGAATGAAGAAAGCTCAGCAGTACCGGCTGAATTTTTTTCCAGAATTCTTTTCTTAATTATATCAGCATAGTCCTGACTCTGTAAAGAAATTTTAGTTTCGAACCGAGCCATAATTTTACCGAAGCCAGTATCGCTTTGCCCGGTTGCAGCAATTACTTCTTGTATCTCTTGTTGTGCAGTGCATACTATCCAAACTTTGCTTCCACATTTAGCGCCCACTTCTTCAACAATAGATTGCAGGTTCAATAAAAGATTAAGGTTATTGCCGATGTATTGACTTACCTCATCTACCAGATAAACGAGTTTGTAATTTGTGGGTTTGTCAGAGAGAAATTCCTGCAACTCCTCAACTAAGTTATCCGGGCTTAATTCTTCTTTTCCATTTAAAGCCCGTTCAATTGTAGCGCGGAAGGATTTCTCATCTATACCAATAAGGTTTTTTGCAAGCGCAAGAACATCGCTTAAAAAGCCTTCGGCAATGTCTCCTGATTTTTTATCCCAATCCTCATTGAATTTATCTTTTATCCCTACTTTAAAATCCGAAAACTTACCAGCTTTGTCGAGCTGTTTTTCCAACTTCGCTAAAGCGATATATGAGCCATTGTAACCCTGACTTTTGTTCAACTGATTCAGGAAAAGTTTGGTAATAACATCTTTGTTAGTGATGTTATCGGACACTGCATCTATGTTAAACATGATGGTTTCCACTTTTGTCTTTTCGAGTTTTGTACTCAATTCATTTAACAACAAATCGGAAACAGTAAG
>CAMDBK010000257.1 GCA_945889235.1 Chitinophaga pinensis | reverse complement strand
CAATGTTTAAACGACCTTCAACTTTCTGAAAAATATCGAGACCTCTTCCCAAGATTATTTTCCAACCGTTATTTGCAACAATGCTTCTGTCATGAACGGTTGAATTGAATTCGTATGTCATAATAATTCCTGAATCGAAAACTGAAGCTGCAATTTCTTCAAGGTTGTTTTTACTTTCTTCGAGCATATCTTCCGGTTCATTCCATGTAATTACTTTCAGTTTTATTTCTTCTTCAGCACCTTTATTCTTCACTAACATCATGCAAAACTCTAACAGGTTGTGCATCTGATATGGCATTCTGATATATGGGTCACTGAGTGTTATTTCATTCGCACCAAACATGTAATCACTGAATAAATTATTGTATGAAATTCCGGTTTGATTATCACGCAGAATTTTTTGTCCGGGCTTTGGTTCTATTTTAGATTTTACTGTTTCCGATTTTGATTCTGCATTTTCTGTTACACCCTCCACCGCTTTTGGTGCTGCTTTGTAAACTATATTTTCAAGCGTTTCTATTTCGTGTTGCTCGTTATTTTCTTTCTCAATGTATTTGAAGAATGAAACTGGAAAAGATGCGCTGTCAATTTTTAATATCTGTTCTTTAATTCTTTTTCTTCCTTCCAATGCGAAATCCAACAACTCCAATAATTCTTCTTTTGACATTTTTGCATTGGGGTAAATAATTTTCACCAAGCCCGAAAAGGTTTTTGATATGGCTTCTCTGTCGCGTGTTGTAATGCTGTCGTCAAGTGTTACATAACTTTTATACAGCAGAGAGAAATCTTCTTTGCGAAGTTCTTTTAAAATTTCAGCGAGAAAGTCAACGATAAAGCCATAATCATTTGTGAAAATTTTATCCTTTAAAATATTTATTTCCCATCCGGGTATGTACAAATGCAAGCGGTCAAAAAAAGCGGACTTCATAAATCCTTTCGGTATAGAATCAAACAAAGTTGAATTGGTCAGCATGTAGGGCACGGAATGTTTTGTGTTGCCGACAAACGCAAGCGATGCAGTAGAACCAAAAGTATCTTTACCACGATTGAAACTTTTGTTAGCCATGTAATTCTGCATGATGGTCACCAAGTCACCATCCACTTTCTTGTTTTCGTTTTGCTCGAACTCATCGAACGCAACTACATCCCAATAACCTACTAAACCAATTTTATTTCCAGTGTTGTTTACAAAAAGATTCGCTTTAGAAACATCACCACCGGAAACCAAAACACCATGCGGTGAAAGCTCAGAAAACACATGCGACTTACCTGTTCCCTTCGGACCGAGTTCAATGTAATTGAAATTGTTTTCGCAATGTGGAATCAAACGAGCTAACTGAATCAGTTTGCCGCGAAATGTAAAATTGGTTGGTTCCAATCCTATACTTTGCAAAAGCAAATCCATCCATTCATCGCGGTTGAAATTTGCGCGCGCTGCCTGATAATCTGCTAATTCAACTTTTGAAATCTGAATTGGTTTTAGTGAATCAATGTGCCAGGGAGTCTCTTTATTTTCATCAGAAAACTGATAGGATAAATTCACAATACACCAAACATTACCGGATAGTAATTTCGGATTCGCTTTTACCAATCCATCATTGATTGGAACTTTTTTTATTCCAAGATTTGTGAATGTTGCTTCATGAATATCCTTGTTGTCATTGAGTACTACACTTATTTTATCAATCACACGATAACTTCCTTTGCTGCGGATTGTTGACTTCACCAGTTCCGCTTCATCACGATAAACAAAGTGGTCACGAATAATGGTTTTTACTTTTTCAATTCCTTCGAGAATAAGTGTATCATCAAAGGTTGCGCAATATTGTCCAAGCAAATATTCTAACACATAGGTTGGAACAACTGCATTGCCCTTTACAATTTTTGTAAGGTCTTTTCTTACAACCTTACCTTCAAAATTCGAAAGTATTTTTTCATGTAATGCCATCAGAATTCGTCTCTTTGAATAAGTGTTTGTATTAAAATTCGCTCACTGAATATAGGATTTAATCGTTGTTCATCTTCCGTATCAAATGCTTTCAATACGCAACTTGTAATCTGAGAACCTTTTGCAGAAAGGGTAAACAAAATTTGAGCGGTTCGTTCAGTTGGAACAAGTGATGTTGAATTGAACAACATTATTTGCTCATTCGATACTGCTTCGTCTTTGTCATTATATAAACCGATGTGTGCTTCCAATTCTTTCATACCGCTTGCCACAGGTTCTAACTGTAACACATTTAACTTCATGTAACCGGAAGTAATTTTTTCATCAAACTTCAGCAACTTGATTTTTACTTTCTCTAATGTTTCTTCTCGCATACGCGAATACTCCACCACCGGAACAACCAGTTCCTGAATGCTGGCACCACCATGCACATATTGCACCCCTGAACCCTGGCGCTTGTATCTGTTCACCGACTTTGGCAAAGCCACTGTCATGTTCTCTTTCACATTGCTGCAATCCGATAAATTAAAACTATAAGCTGCGCCTTTTATTTCCGGTGCCATCACAACGCGATTCGAAATCATGAACTCGTTTTTCAACTCCGGCATATCTTCTTTCATGGTTTCCGGCACATCACGCATGCTCAATAAGAATCCGTGGTCGGCAGTAATGAAAATGCGATACACATTCCAACTGTTTAGTTTTTTTATTAGCACATGTATGTCATCAAGCGTTTCGCGCACCGCTTCAAAAACAGATTTCTCTGTTTTTAGTTTTTCGCCACGCGCATCAATTTTATTGTGATACACATAAACAATATCGCGCTGTTTAAAATAATCGCGACCGGTGTCCTGGTCAAAAGCAATCATGTCATTGTAATCAATGGCTTCCGATTTCGGATTGGCTACCTGCAAAATTTTTGTCCGGTTAATAGTTCCTTCTGTGCTGATGCCGTCAATGGAAAAACTACTTCCCATAATTTTCAATTCTTTATTCGGCAGCAAGTTCGCCATGCCTAAAGCAGTAACCGATGGAATAGAAGCGAGCATCAATTCTTTCTTCGTTACATTTTTTGAATCGCGGGTAAGTTGGTCAACTAACTCTCGTGCAGCTTCGTAGCGGAAAGCATCGCTGATGATGACTGCTGTTTTCTGTTGCTTTATGGCAACCTTCTCGCGATAGAAATTATGCTGCTTGGCAACAGGAATCTGATTCAGATTAAATCCAAATGCTTTCAGGCAAGTCATCCATCCGTTGTTGAATGGAGTGATAAATTCTTTTTCATACGCTTCGTGGAGCGAGCGAATGTGTTTATCTAAATTTATTTTACCGGTTTGCTTTTGCCATGCACCAAAAGCATCGTTTGCTTTGCGATAGTAAAGGTCAACTTGATACAATTCGCGCTCGTAGCGGTTGATGTATTCAGCAGGATTATCAAAAGTAAAATTGGTGTAGAGGTTGCGCACTTCAAACATGGAAGATGAAAACCACAGAAACTGAATCACCGTTTGCAATTCGCCATCGGCTCCTTCGTTTTCGAACCACTGCTTAATCATCTGCTTCACTTTATCCGGTTGCGTTTCGTATTGCTTCAAACATTCTTCAAGCAATTGCTGTTTGAGTTTTGAAGTATAGTAACCAAAAGTTTTTTCGGTGCCATACCACTCAATAATTTTTTCCTCTTTAATATTTGCCGACAACTCTTCAATCACATTCGGTAAAAAAGAATTCACTTGTGCATCTGCTTCCCAATCGTTCAGCAATGAATTGATACGACTAAGGCGAATTGGACTATCTTCTTTCAACCGATTGTATTGGTCTTCGGGTAAGGCGCGTGCTTCGGTTCGCAGAATGAGATTATACTTAAACCGGTTGGCTAAATCTTTTACACCCGCAAAATTTATTTCCTTAAACGCATCGCCAAAAACTTCTTTCAAAATGCTTTCAAGCATTTCAAGCAAGTCCAGTTTTTTTAGTTTGTCAATGGTAGTTTCAAAATCGGCTTGCGTAAGCGCCAGCACAAAAACCTGCGCGGTGATGATGTTGAAATCGCTGATGCGCTTTAAACCGAGATGATAGCAGAGCAATCCTTTGCGCAATGCTTTTTCCGAAAACTCCATTGGCGAAAGAACCGATGCCAGAAAATCTCTTCTGCCTTTGTGCCGCAGTTCGCTTTGATAATATTTCTCAACTGCCTTGCGCGCATTGCCCGGAAGTTTGTTCTCTTCAATAAAAGCCATTACCGGGTCAACATGCAATTGCTTGTTGGCTATCAGCAAATCTACCAATGGAAATTCTTCCAACTCCTGCGCGGTTGGTTCGGCACGATTGAAATACAGAAATACTTTTTTATTCTTCAACTCTGTTTCCAACTGATACTTGAGTGTGAAATACTGACCGGTTACCGGTATGCAAAAAATATCCTTATCGCTCCATGTGTCTATATCAAATGTATGACTTAGGGTGCTGTCAAATAAGAACAACACACGCAGTTGCGGGTATCTTTCAAATTGCTGTATTACTTCTT
>CAMDBK010000256.1 GCA_945889235.1 Chitinophaga pinensis | reverse complement strand
ACATTGACAGAATCAAGTATAACACCATCGAAATCGAAGATAATCGCCTTAATCACGGCAGCTCAGCAATTACAGTTACCGGTGTTCCGCTGGATTTTTCAATAAGAAGAGGGAAGCAGAAAACTTTATCAGGCTGTTCATGAAGAAATTCTAAATTCATATCTTCAACTAAGAGAAAATCATTCTCAATTAAGAATTTATAATGCGCAGTCCTGCCAACTTCTCTATGCTGATAAGCTGAAATAGATATAAAATCAACACCAATGACTCTTAGGTTTCTAAATCTATTTCTCAATCTGGTTGCCAAATCCGCACTTAGACCCGGATTATTTCTCCAATAAATATCATTCTTTCTGAATTTTCCGAAACCCGTTTTAATCAATAGAAAATCAACATTATCAGGTATCAAATTAAGCTCATTATCTAAATCAATAATTTGGTTTTCCGGGGCAGAAATTTCCAAAAGAAATGGATTGCAAAAAAACCAAAAAAAGGGTCCATAATCGTTTAATGTTTTTCCTTTATTATCGAAATGATAAGGAAAATCGACATGCGTTCCCGAATGGTTTAGAAATTGAATTAATTCAGTATTTGAAGAGTCGCCATTTTCAATTGATTTAACTTTATGAATCTCAATTTTAGGATTACCGCCATAAATTGGTGTGTTATTCGCCAAAGTATAGGAAAGATATATGAATTGTTTCACTTATTTAATTTATCAATTATGATCGGAAACCCTTGTCGGCTTAATTGTTTGTAAGTATCGTAAGCACAATCTAAAATACCCTGTCCTAGATCATAATGGTAATCCAAAATTAACTTCTTGGCTAATCTCGGCTTAAATGAATATGGTGTTATTTCATAGTGTCCTTCCATTTCCTCATCAGTATATATTATTTCTATTGAATTGTTGAGCATTTCTTTGATCATTAATAATATATCGGCAACTTTCATTGTTTGAACACCTGTGACCATTACATAAGAATTTTTGTATTCTTCATCCAAAATCTTGACACTTGCTCGAGCTGCATCTAAAACATTTACATAATCTCTAATTTCTCTTCCATCGCCCTTTCTCACAATCTTCCCTTCAGTAAAAGCTTGTTTGATGGCACTATATATGTAGTTAAAATCATTCGCCCTTCTGCCGTACAAAGATCCGAAACGTAAAATCGTAAAATCGAGATCATAAACTTCACTGTAATTTTCAATTAACAGTTCTGAAGCTTGTTTGCTAGTTCTATAGAAAGTTCCCTTATCGCTGTAAACATAAATAGAGCTTGAAAAAACAAAACGATCTATATTCGATTGCTTACAGAATTCTAAAATATATGCTGTTGCCATTATGTTATTTCTTACCGTATCAACCGGATTTTCTTGTGCGGTAAGTATATCCGCAATTCCGGCAAAATGATAGACTATGTCAACTTCTTTTATACTTTGCTGCAATTTTTGTGTATCAAGTATATCACCAATTATCATACGTTGATTTTTCTGCAAATAAGGAGATTCCTTTTTATCGTAAATTGTCACATCATGGCCTATTGATGTCAGTTCATCAGCGACGTGACTTCCGAGAAATCCTGATCCTCCGATTACCAAGACTTTTGTATTCATTTATCTGACACTTAGTTTAAGATAATTTACCAAGTTATTTACAGCCATAATGCCTTGTCTTTCTACGTTTTCATAGGTTCTTGAACCTATATGAGGGGTTATAATAACATTTTCATATTTCGTAAATGGATGGTCTCTTTTCATTGGTTCTTCTTCTAATACATCGGTTAAATAACCGGCTAATATTTTATTATCTAACCCGTACAGAACGGCCTCAAGATCCACTAATCCTGCACGGGCCGTATTGACAAGAAGAGAACCAGTATTGAAAATTTTTTTTATTCTATCGAGAGAAATAATATTCTGCGTTTCACTTGTTAAAGGCAAATTTAGGCTAATGATATCGGAAGATTTGATAAGTTCATCTATAGAAGAACATATTCTTATGTTATTTAATGCGACAAAGTCATCGTCAATTACAGTATCAAAGGCAAAAAGAATCAAACCAAAAGATTTTGCTCTAAATGCAATTTCTTTTCCAATTCTTCCAAGACCAACAATTCCCATTCTTTTGCCGTTGAGATCGTGTCCGATAAGTCTTTCCCATTTCCCATTCTTAGTCAACTGATTTTCTAAACATATATTTTTATAAAAAGCGAGAATTAATGCAAATGTATGTTCTGCCACTGATACTTGATTCACGCCAATACAGTTTGTAACAGGAATATTATATTTTTTTGCTGCTTTCAAATCGATCTTATCTAAGCCTACCCCGTATTTAGAAATAACTTTAAGATTACCCCGCCTTCCTGTCTCAATTACCCCTTCGTTTATTTCATCATCTCCGCATATAATGCCATCGTAATTAGCTATTATTGGGATAAGCATCTTATCTCTTAATGGTCCGGGTAAATAATCAATTTCAAAGTTTTTGCTATATAACAACTCTTTATGAGCACCCGGTGTATCATAAAACGATGTTGATGTTAAAAGAATTTTCACGTTTATATTTGTTTATACGTTTTTAACAAATAAAATATTTGACATATCGCCATCATTCCCATTATTCCATGTTTCCCTTTTTACCTCAATAAATTTTGATTTTGTTAAGATATCCTCTACAACGCCATTACTCGCTTTATGGCTAACTTCTACCATAACACTTCTTAATCTATCATCACTTAAAACAGGCCGAGCAGATTCAATAATGTTTTTTTCAAAACCATCGACATCTATCTTTATATGATTAGGAAAGGGTAAGTGGGAAAAATTAATAAAGTCTGGAAGTGAATATGTTGCTATCCCCTGTTCGTGTTTAGGGATGAAAACTATTCCATCGCTAAACGGTTTATCTAACGAATGACATGAAGATCCAAAATCTGTTGATGATATAAAAAATTTGCTAATACCGGTTTTGTTACTTATACCAATGGGAAACGGTACAATATTTTTTAAATTATTTAAAAGAATATTTTTATTGAGCTTGTAAAAATTCCCTGCCTCTGGTTCAAATGCTAAAACTGTTGAATTGGGATACTTTTTGGCAATCAATAAACAGTATATACCTATATTTGCTCCGATATCAAAAACTGTATCACCGTTTTTTATATAATTATCTATCCATTCTATTGTAACTTTTTCCGACTCAAAATCTCTTGCCCTGTTGTACAATTCTATTTTTGAATTAGCTATTATTTTAAAATAGGTTCCACTATGCTCGATATTGCATTCAATACCTTTGTAGGTAAATAATCCCCATATTCTATTATAGTATTTTAATCGGCTGTTTATATTTTTAAATAATTTAGTCATATGTATTCTTTTATTAATAGATCGGATTTCATAGCCTCTTCTGCAAATACCAAATCCCCGGGAGTGTCCACCGAATAAGTATCAAATTCGACCTTTATCATCTTAATTTTTATTCCGTTTTCCAAAATTCTATTCATATCGATAGATTCGATAATCTCAAGAGGGGTTTGTTCCATCTTGTTGTATTCCAGCAGGAAATCTCTTCTGAATGGAATGATGCAAACCTGCTTTAACATAGGCACATTTTCAATACCTTTTTTTCTTGAGGGAATAGGTTCGCGCGAAAAATAGAGCGCAAAATTATTCTTATCAACTACTACCTTTACTTCATTTGGATCCTCATGATCTTCTTTGGTTTTAATATCAGCCATGAGATTGGAAACTTTAATACTATCATCATGAGTTAACGGCGCGACCGCATCAGTAATCATTTCAGGAGTCACCATCGGTTCGTCACCCTGAATCATAACGACAATATCGATTTTATTATTTGTTTCTTTTTCAATCTTCAATAATGCTTCTGCTGTTCTATCAGAAGCTCTTTCATGTTTATCGGAGGTCATGACTGCTTTGCCACCTATAGATTCGATATACGCTTTTATTTCGTTATCGCACGTTGCAACGTAAACATCCATCAATTCCTTGCACATTTTGCTGCGTAGATAAACATGACCTATCATTGGAATGCCGAGTATTTTTGCCAGCGGTTTATTCGGAAATCTTGATGATGCCAGCCGTGCCGGGATGATTCCTATAATATTCACAATACTTGTTCCTTAATTTTGTTAACCTGCTGTCTACAGAATGTTCCCAGGAAAAGTGTATCCAATCCGAATGCAATAAAGTTATAACCGGAATGTATTTTTTCGATAACCAAGCTGTAGTCGGGAACCACAACATGGAAACCGATTAATTTATCATACTTCTTCGCAGTCTGTTCGTACGTACTGATGGCTTCTTTTACGTCCTTATCTTCAAACATGCCTGGTTTCCCTAATGATCCCGATAAATCATAGGGTCCAATGAAAGTGCCATCAATGCCATCGGTAGAAATGATTTCATCAAGATTACGTATAGCTTCAATATGCTCAATTTGAGCAATGATTTTTATTTTTTTTGAATTACTATCGCGGTATTCAT
>CAMDBK010000255.1 GCA_945889235.1 Chitinophaga pinensis | reverse complement strand
CAGTTTCATGTCTGATGAAACGATAACACTGTCGCGGTCTTTTATAATATGCAGGTTGCTGAGGTTTGCATTTTTCAGTTGCGCACTGAAATCCAGAACAGGTAAGGTGTCAACAAGGTTCACATTTCCGCTGAAGGCGAGGTTTATATTTTCTTCTGCAATGTTCAGTTTCCCGTCAAATATTTTATTGGCAAATAAACCTTCCACGCTGATGTTCTTGTAATTATAACCATACAAATCAATGCTGTTTATTGTTCCGTTTAGTTTTGTGTTGATGGTAGATTTTTCAAATCCTCTTCCATCAACAGCAGCCTGCAACGTTACTTTGCCGAGGTAATCTTCAGAGTCTAGAAACCGTCCGATATCAAAATCACCCGCGCTTATTTTACCTTCATAGGAATAGGTATTGTCTTTGTTTTTTTTCAGTGAAATATCTGATGCAACAGTTCCTATTGCGGTGTTGAATTTTCCGTAAGCCACAAAGCTGCTGAAGAAACCGGTGAAGCTTCCTTTGAAATTTATTTTACCTAAGTATCCAACGTTTGCAGGCATTTGAAGGTAATTGCCTTTTTGAAACGGAGGCAAGGGAATACGAATAAGGTCGGCACGGGTGGTAGTAAGTTTATCTATGTTCAGGTGCATGAACGTTTCGTTGATGTCGGGCAAACCTTCCATTTCAACATTGCCCATAAAGTGGGTGTTATCGGCAAAATGGATGTCTAATTTTCTTCCTTTGAGGCTGCGCACAGGACCTTCTATTTTTCCTGTAACGGTAATTGCAGTTGCCATTCCATGCAGGGCAGGGGCGAAGTAAGCGATGTCAAAAAAGCTGACACTGCTTTCCGTTAAATCAAGGTTCATATTTACTTTGTTAACATAGTCAAGAAAATCGCCCCAGCGCGAATAATTAAACTCAAGCTGCGTAAAAATTTTGCTCGATGGCGTGGTAATGTGTAAGTCATCTACCTTCAATTGAGTGGAGCTTACGGTTGCTTTTCCTGAAAATTCCTGCAGCACAAAACCACTTTGTTCCATGCAGGTAAGGCTTAGCATACTGCCTTTGATGGTATCGCCTATAATGCTGATATCGTCAAGGTCAATGTTGATGTGTTTTACATCAAGGTGATTGTAATCCATTCCAAACTCATGGTGTTGCTTGCGCTGGTCGTCATACTGAAAGGCGGTTTGTCTCAACCGTAACGCATTTACGCCAAAGGTCCAGGGAGCGGAAACGGTATCGGTGGTATCTTTTTTCCCGAATGAGTCAAGAATGAATTGCAGGTTTAAATCACCGCTGTCTTTCTCGTATTTGCGGAGGTAGAATTTAAGGTCTGTCAGCGTAAGCCGGCTAACCTGCAGGTGGCGCTGTTCAATACCTACACCGGTTATACTTGCTTTCAACACATCAGCATAAATGAGGGTATCGTGATGCAAATCTTCTACATAAAGCCCTTCAAGAATAACGCTGTTGAAGAAACCGATATCAACTCCGCGCACCGAAACGGTGGCCCCGAATTTTTCGGAAAGCCAGGAGGCAACATACTGCGTAAGCTTTGTTTGCAAGGTGCTGCTGCGCAAAGCCATGTAAGCACCGCCCAGCAGTAAAATGATTACCACCAATGTCCATGAAGATATTTTAAGTGTTTTTTTCAATACTTTTGAAGACACTAATTACATGGATTGTTTGCCTCTAATTACACTGCTCATGACTAATTATTTAACAACCGGTTGTTTGACTTTATTATTTGCAAAATTAGGTAAATGAACACGAAGCCTGTTATTATTCTTGGTATTGAATCATCGTGTGATGATACAGCTGCCGCTGTGCTTGCCGGTACCAATATTCTTGCCAATGTAGTTGCCGGACAGGAGGTACATAAAAGCTTTGGTGGCGTTGTTCCCGAACTGGCTTCAAGGGCGCATCAGCAGAATATTATTCCAGTGGTGGATGAGGCACTCAAAAGGGCAGGAGTGAAGCGTGAGGAAATAAGTGCGGTGGCGTTTACACAAGGTCCTGGTTTGTTGGGTTCACTACTGGTGGGCGGCTCGTTTGCCAAGGCGTTTGCGCTGGCGCTTAACATTCCTCTTATTCCTGTTAACCACATGCAGGCGCATATACTGGCGCATTTTATAAGGAAGAAAGTCGATAGTCCACAGTCCATAGTCCATAGTTCATCACCGACTACCGACCACGGACTACCGACTACGGACTCTAAGACACCGCAATTCCCTTTCCTCTGTCTTACGGTTTCGGGGGGGCATACGCAGATTGTGTTGGTAAAAGATTATTTAGAGATGGAGATAATAGGCCAAACCACCGATGATGCAGCGGGTGAGGCGTTTGATAAAGCTGCAAAAATTATGGGACTGCCTTATCCGGGCGGACCGCTGATTGATAAGTATGCACAGTTGGGTAACCCTTTGCGTTATAAATTTCCGGAGGCAAAAATTGCGGGATATGATTTTAGTTTCAGCGGACTGAAAACTGCTTTCATGTATTTCATCCGCGACAACGGTATGGATAATACCTGCACCACCCCCGAAGAATTCATCAGTAAAAACCTGAATGATATTTGTGCCTCACTGCAACATACTATTGTGCAAACGCTGATGAATAAACTGAAGTTAGCCACCAAGGAATTAGGAATTAGCCAGGTAGCAATAGCTGGTGGTGTTTCGGCAAATTCGGGATTACGGAATGCATTGCTTGCCGAACAGGAGAAAAGTAACTGGAATGTGTTTATTCCGCCTTTTGAGTATTGTACGGATAATGCTGCCATGATTGCTATTACGGGGCATTATAAATTATTGCAGGGACAAATTGAAGGAGAGGAAACAGGTTCGAAAGCACGACTATATTTTTAGAAAAAACCTTTGCCACAGATTCACAGATTTGGTTTTAATCTCTTCAGACGCGGACAGAAATCTGTGAATCTGCGGCATTTATTCTTCTTTGTGTTTTTGTGTAATTTTAGTTACGCCCAGAATTCACAAAAGGATTCGCTGAAGAGTTTGCTTAAAACGCGGCACTCGCCTGCGGCACTTTCGGTGTATAAAACCAATCCGTTTTCTATTTTGTGGGGACCAATACCTTTTTCGGCTGAGTATAAAATTATAAGGGAAACAGCTATAGCACCCCACAGCAGTTTTCTGGTGGGTATTTCTTTTCTGGGTAAAAGTCCTATGCTTTCTATTGCTGAGAAAAGTAATGCGGGCAGCTCACTCAACAATTCGCAGGGGCAGCAGAAACTGAAGATAAGAGGCTGGCGTTTTCAACTGGCTTACCGTTATTACCTGGGCAAACGTAATGCTCCGCGGGGCTTTTACTGCGGTCCGCAGGTATCGTATTCATTTGCCACTATTACTGATAAAAGTCAAAGTCCGTATAATACTTACCTTTCGGTAACGCATTTTAATGTGAATATGCTGGTGGGTTACCAGGTTATTATCCGTGATAAAGTGGCGTTTGATTTTTTCTTTGGCTTGGGGTATAAAAAGAATACGTGGATTGAGCATTATTCGTCAACGCGCTCCTACGTTATCCATGATTTTGATGATATAACTCCGCTTTACAATAAACCGATAAAGATTACGTTCGGGATTAACTTTGGGCTGGCGTTTTGATTTTTGATTTTGGCTATTATTTATTAGCCTTGATTTCTCAATAATATATCTCCATATCAATCCCCTGTTCTATTGCGATTGATTCAATAATTTGAGCGCGGTAGTTCAGATTCAGTTCTCGCAGTTTCTTTTTACCCTGAATAAGTTCTTCTATCAGTGAGTTACTGAGCATAAAACTTGCGGCAGTGCTGCCATAGTGCTTTGCTAACCCTTCTTTGACTGGCATAAAAACTTCAGCTTTTATTTTTTCGCTGTCGGCAATTCGGTGTTTTTTTGCCTCCCATTCTTCGGGACTAAGCCATTGTTTTCCGTTCAGATCTTTGGATAAAACTTTGCTGTCGGCCAAGGCAATAAACTCAACATTTTTGTCGAGCATAATTTGCATGAACTGTTCTTCTTTCAGTTTCCACATTATACCTCTTGCCTGCATCCAGTTGTTCAGGTCAAAAGCAGCAGTAGCAATATCCCGCAGTAATTCGGGACTTATTACCTGATACGCAGGCTTATCAAGTTTCTCAGCCAGTGCCTCACGAAATTTTAACCATTCATTCAATAAAAACTGCTGGTAAGCGCTTAATCCTTTTCTGTCTTTTCCCGACAGCAATGATTCTTTGGGCACTTTGTTAAACGTATAGTTATCCAGCAGTTTGTTTTCTTCCTCAATCCATTTATCACGGTTTTTTTCCTGAGCTTCTTTTATCAACGCATTCATTAAATCACGAAGATGAATAACATCATTGGAAGCATATACTATCTGCGCCTCGGTTAAAGGTCTTTTCAGCCAGTTATTGCCTTGCGCGGATTTATCGAGCGTAAGTCCAAGCACCGATTCAAGCATATTGCCGAGTGATGTTTTCTCGTAGTTAAGCAGTTTGGCAGCAATATCGGTATCGTAGATATTTACAGGCTTGCAGCCTAAGGAGTGCAATAGCCGCATGTCTTCAC
>CAMDBK010000254.1 GCA_945889235.1 Chitinophaga pinensis | reverse complement strand
TAACCGGTCCGACGTGATGATACGGCGTCCGTCGGGGGAGAATGCGATCCCCCAAGCGACCCCGACCACTCCCTTAAAAACTATAAAGGGAAATTCTGTTCCGTTTTCTCTGGCTTTTAGCGCAATCTGAATGTATTTTTCTAAATTTTCTTTTCCATTTGCCTGAACTAGGGAATACTTCCAAGTCTCAGGTTCATTAATGGAAATTTCCAATAGATTTTCAACATCTGATTCCTGTAATGGGCGCAGTAAAACAGTTTCGTCTTCTAAGATGGTATTTTGAGGGAAATCTATGTTCATATTTATATTCATTTATGGTTAAAAAAACCTAAATACCTAAGCTTCTTAGATTTTATTAAACTTGAATAATACTGTTCTGATTAAAAAAATCAATGGATTCGAATCCCTTTATTCAAATATTAAAATCGTATTTTATACAGATGAACGGTATCAAATCAAGTCGTAAATTTAATACAAATCTTTAAATTTAACTTCTTACAATTTAGAGATTTATTATTTTTATTTTCTTAATTTCGTTATCGGTAGCAAAAAATTAGTTTAAATAAATAACTACGAACTCCAATTTTAAAAATAAAACAATGAAGTCAATCCAGTTTTTAATCCTTCCTTTCATTCTTTTTACTGCATTCAGTTCTTATTCTCAAAATCAAAGTAAAACGGATAAATCAAAAGAATTTAAAGTAGAATTTGAACAGTTCTCCCTAGAAAACGGACTGCATGTAATTTTACATATTGATCGATCTGACCCAGTTGTTGCTGTTGCTTTGACAAGCCATGTGGGATCTGCGAGAGAAAAAGTGGGTCGTACCGGATTTGCACATTTATTTGAACATTTACTTTTCTTGGAATCTGAAAACTTGGGTAAAGGAGGGCTTGATAAAATGAGTGCCCGTATTGGTGGGGCTGGTGCCAATGGCTCAACTAATAGAGATCGTACCGAATATTTTCAAACCGTACCTAAAGACGCATTAGAAAAAATGATTTGGGCTGAAGCTGATAAATTAGGCTATTTCATCAACACTGTAACAGAACCTGTTCTAGCCAAAGAAAAACAAGTAGTTAAAAATGAGAAAAGACAGAGCTATGACAACAGACCTTATGGACACAACTTTTCTGTAATTTCTAAAAATTTATACCCGGCAACGCATCCGTACAGTTGGGAAGTTATTGGTTCCTTGGAAGATTTACAAAATGCCACGCTGGAAGATGTAAAAAATTTCTACAATCGCTGGTACGTACCTAATAATGTTACACTAACTATAGCTGGTGATTTCGATGTGAACCAAACCAAAGCATGGGTCGAAAAATACTTTGGAGAAATAAAACGTGGAGAAGCTATTCCTAAAATGGAGAAGCAGTCCGTAACATTGACAGAAACTAAAAAACTATATTATGAAGATAATTTTGCCCGTTTACCACAATTAACACTAACATGGCCTTCTGTTTACGAATACCATCCTGACAGCTATGCTTTGGAAGTTTTGGCCAGTTATCTTTCAAAAGGTAAAAAAGCACCTTTATACAAAACCCTCGTAGAAGACAAAAAATTAACCGATGCCACTGACGTTTTCCAATACAATTCAGAAATAGCAGGTCAGTATATGTTAAGTGTTACAGCTTTTGAAAAAACAAATTTGAATGACGTAATGAATGGCGTAAACGAAGCTTTTAAAAACTTTGAAGCCGAAGGAATTTCTCAACAGGATTTAAATAGAATTAAAGCGGGACAAGAAACTGCTTTTTACACGAATCTATCCAGTGTATTAGGAAAAGGATTTCAACTGGCGCAATATGAAATTTTTGCAGGAACTCCGGATTATATAAATCAAGATGTTAAAAATATCCTTGCGGTAACTACCCAAGATGTAATGCGCGTGTATCAAAAATACATCAAAGGAAAACATTTTGTGGCCACTAGTTTTGTTCCAAAAGGAGAGGCAAATTTAATTTTAGATGGTTCCTTACTAGCAGCCGTAGTTGAGGAAAAAATAATCGAAGGCAAAGAAGATTCATTTGATGCCAGCATTGTTGCAACGTATGATAAAACGCCTTCTAAATTTGACCGAAGCGTAGAGCCGGCTTATGGAGAAAGCCCTGATGTAATATTACCATCGGTGTGGAAAAGTAAGTTGTCATCCGGTTTAAACGTTTTTGGGATTGAAAACCTCGAAGTACCTCTTGTTCAATTTCAATTGCAGATTAAAGGCGGAATGTTACTTGAAAATACCGGTAAAATAGGTATTTCAACTATGCTAGCTAAACTGATGACAAAAGGTACAAAAAACAAAACTCCAGAGCAACTGGAAAATGCTATCGAAAGTCTTGGAGCCACAATCAAAGCGTATGCAACAGATGAAGCCATCTTCATTTCAGGAAATGCACTGGCAAAAAACTACAATGCGACTATGGCATTAATTCAGGAAATAGTGTTGCAACCCCGTTGGGACACCAAAGAATTTGATTTGATCAAACAAAGTACTTTAAGCCAAATTCTACAACAAAAAGCTGATCCAAATAGTATTGCAAGAAATGAATTCAAGAAATTAATTTATGGAAAAGAATCTATTTTATCCAATAACCGCATCGGTACCGAAAACTCTGTAAACAGTATTACTATTGATGATTTGATAAATTATTACACTAACAATACTGCTCCGTCTGTTTCTGATTTTCAAATTGTTGGTGCTATTTCAAAAACAGATGTGACTAATTCATTAGCGACTTTAAATAAAAACTGGGAGGCTAAAAAAGTTACTGTTCCTAAAATAGCAGCTACAAATACGGTAGCGGCATCCAAAATTTATTTTTATGATGTTCCAGGTGCAAAACAATCTGCAATCCGAATTGGTTATCCAGCTCTTGCCGCTACTGATACTGATTTTTATCCAGTCCAAATCATGAATTACCGTTTAGGTGGTGGTGGTTTTGCCTCACAATTAACTCAAGAATTACGTGAAGGAAAAGGATATACTTATGGTATCAATTCTGCATTTAATGGTTCTGTTAATAAAGGTCCATTTACTATTTCTAGTGGTGTACGTTCAAATGTAACGTCTGAATCCGTTAGTTTGATAAAAGAAATTGTAGCGCAATATGGGAAAAATTTCAACGAGAATGATCTTGAAGTAACTAAAGGATACTTAATAAAAAGTAATGCCAGAGCATTTGAAACGCTTTCTGCAAAACTGGAAATGCTTTATGATATCAGTAACTACAACTACTCTGATGACTATGCAAAACAACAAGAAAGCATTGTGAAAAATATCACTATTGAAGAACTAAAAAAGCTTTCGAATACGTATTTGAAAGCTGATAAAATGATTTATTTAGTGGTAGGCGATGCTGAAACGCAATTGAAAAAGCTAGAACAGATTGGTTTTGGAGAGCCCATTCTTTTGAATAAACCAGCGGTAAAATAAACGCTAATTTAATTGCACGAATCTGGGTTATAAATCACTGATTGTCTTAGCCCAGATCGAAGTGAAAATCCCGAACTGCAAAAAAATAATTTTTCTTGTCCTGAAAGAGCGACCAACGGAAGCTCCTTTCAGGATTTAGAAAAATATTTTTTTTAGGGAGGATTGAAGCGGAGTGCTGGATTAGCTCCCAAAAATTTTATTCATTCATTTCGTCATAACGCTGCGGAACTTGCGGATCATACAGCGGACATTTGAATTCCTCCATAGTATCAGCGAGAAGGTTCATGGTTTTACCTTCGGTTCCATAACAATCGATTTGTATGCTTTGTGGTGTTGTTTTGATGTGAAAAGCACCTTTTCCTGCAGTATTTTTCCAACTATATTCATCTACTTTTTCCCAGTTTGAAAACACAGCATTTATTCTATTGATGATAACCGTCACAGGCAGTTCCTCTAGTCCTTCGACGATTTCCTGCTCAATAATAGCTTCATAAACCAAGTGATGGTTGAGATAAATTCCGTCCTGATATTTCCAAAAAAGTAATTCGTACATGGTATTTTGTTTTACTTTTTAATATTCGAAAGTCCCGTATTCGCTGGTAATAGTCAGTTTTTTAATATCGGCTTCGGCTACTCTGCCTACGATTTGCGCATCAACATTGAACGATTTTGAAATCGCGATAATGTCTTGTGCTACAGCTTCCGGAACGTAAATTTCCATACGGTGACCACAATTGAAAACCTGATACATTTCCTTCCAATCCGTTTTAGATTGTTCTTGAATTAACTGGAACAATGGCGGAACCGGAAACAAATTGTCTTTTATAATGTGTAGATTTTCTACAAAATGTAAAATCTTCGTTTGTGCTCCTCCACTGCAATGCACCATTCCGTGAATTTCATTAGAAGTATATTGGTCTAAAATGTTCTTGATAATAGGCGCATAGGTTCTGGTAGGCGAAAGCACTAATTGTCCTGCGTCGATTGGTGAATTTTCGACAGTATCCGTCAATTTTACTTGTCCGGAATAGATTAACTCTTCTGGAACCGCAGCATCAAAACTCTCTGGATACTTTGTTGCCAAATATTTCCCGAAAACATCATGACGCGCTGATGTCATCGCCTGTTCTGCTTTATCACTAGCA
>CAMDBK010000253.1 GCA_945889235.1 Chitinophaga pinensis | reverse complement strand
TTTCAGTTGCCAGACATTTACAACCGTAGGCTACGGAGGACTTCACCCTATCGGAAAAATTGCAAGCTCAATGGCAGCCATTGAAGCCTTTCTAGGACTAATGGCTTTTGCCGTTGCAACCGGCACGTTGTACGGGCGTTTTTCAAGGCCAAAAGCACGGTTAAAATACAGTCCCAATATTATTATTGCGCCCTTCAAGGGTAAAACCGCCATGCAATTTATGGTGGCAAACGAAATGAATACCGTTTACATGGAAATGGAAGCGAAAGTAAATATCAGCTGGGTGGAAGATGACGGAAACGGCAAACAGGTAAGGCGTTTTCAGCAAGTGAAATTAGAGATTGATAAAATAACCATGTTCCCCACCAGCTGGACAATCAATCATCCTATTGATGAAGAAAGTGCGCTGTTCGGAAAAACAGAAAAGGATTTACAAAAAATGGACATCGAAATTTTTGTTCTGCTGAAAGGCTTTGATGATACGTTTTCGCAAACCATTTACAGTCGCCAGTCTTACACTGCTGAACAATTTGTTTGGGGCGCAAAATTCCGCAGGCCGTTTGGCGTAAACAGTGCTGGAAAACTGGAAATGGATTTAACCAAAGTAGGTCAATACGACAAGGCAGATATTGTTCACCTCGTTAGTTGAGGTTATAGAGATTGCGTCTTCAGAAATTCTTTTTCCAATACATCTGAGCGGTTTAGAATAGCGCGAAGCCAGTTGATTTTTATTTCAAGGATTTCTTCGTCAGACAATTTCCAGTTTAAATCTGATTGACGGAGTTTTAAATTCATGTGGTGCATACAAATTGCAGCCGAAACAGAAATATTCAGACTTTCGGTAAAACCCACCATGGGTATTTTCACAAACTCATCAGCATTTTGCAAAGCAATATCAGATAAACCGTCAATCTCGGTTCCGAACATCAGTGCAAATTTGGTATCAACTTTTAGCTCCTCAAGTGGAACGCTTTTATAATGTGGGGTTGTGGCAACAATGCGGTAGCCATTCTTTTTCAGGGTGTCAATACATTCCAGTGTATTATTTGCGTTCCAGTTGTATTTATGCATGTTCAGCCACTTTGCCGAACCAAGTTCCACATCAGGATTTATGTTGTATTTGTTTTTATTTTCAATAATATGAACATCCTGCACCCCAAAGCAGTCGCAGGTTCTCAGCACAGCACTTGCATTCTGTGACTGGTAAATATCTTCAAGCACCACTGTGAAATGACGGGTACGGTTTACCACTACATCGTTGAGGCGTTTCAGTCGTTCGTCCGTAACAAACTGGGCAAAAAAATTATAAAGTTTCTCTTTCTCGGGTACAGTCATAACCTTGTTTTGCGGTAAAAATAGAGGAAAGAAAATGTCTTTTCAGAAAATTTCCTTAACTTTAAGAAACATTTGACGTAAAAACGTTCATAAAAATTTAGAAATCATGGCAAAAAAATTACTCTCGCTCTCTGTATTTTCAGTCTTCGCGGCATTCCTGTGTTTGAATACAGCTGCAACAACACATATTGTGCAGGTTGCTAATTCACAATTTACTCCTTCATCGGGGTTAAATGTAAATGTTGGCGATACCGTACAATTTACCTGGGTTAGCGGCAATCATACTACTACCTCTGTAAATGTCCCTGTAGGTGCAGCCACATGGAATTCACCCATGACAAGTTTAGTTACCGTATTTAATTATAAAGTAACCGTTGAGGGAACTTATAATTACAAATGCACGCCTCACAATTTTGTTGGTTCGTTCACCGCAAGTACAGTAACCGGAATACAGGATATTACTGAAGTTGATATTGCAACTACCGTTTATCCTAATCCGTTTGCAAACGAACTGTTTATTAATAAAGGAAACGAAGAACCTGAATACACTCAGATTTCAATTTCGGATATTCTGGGAAAACAAATTAAAAACATGGATATACAAATGCTGTCTGAAACATCGGGAAGAAAAAGAATTGATGTGGCAGAACTTCCTAAAGGAATTTATTTTGTAACACTGAAAGGTAACGGCACCAAAGCAAGAACCATTAAATTAGTGAAGGAAGGAGCATAAAAAATAAAACCTGTTGTAAACAAAAAGGCCCGCCATTTGGCGAGCCTTTTTTGTTTGTTGTAAGATGAACTATTTGTTCACTTTACCAGCAAGTTCAGCACCAGCTTTAAATTTCACAACTTTTTTAGCTGCGATTTTAATAGCTTTTCCTGTTTGCGGGTTACGTCCGGTTCTTGCAGCTCTTTTAGAAACTGAGAAAGATCCGAAACCTACCAACGCAACACGGCCACCTTTTTTCAAGGCTGCTGTTGTGCTGTCTACAAAAGCGTCCAATGCTTTTTTAGCATCAGCTTTTGAAATTTTTGCATTAGACGCGATTGCGTCAACTAATTCTGCTTTGTTCATGTTGTTTTTTTGTTTTTAATGGTTTAACAATTAGCAAATGTTTTCGGGGGCAAATATGTATTGTATTACCCTATCCATGCAAGTTTTAAGTGAAAAAAGTGTTCATTTTGTTGATAAATCACACTTTTTGTTAATAACCACGCTCTGAAATGCCTGCAAAAAGGGATAAAACGGGAAGAATAAAAGTTGAAACGCTTATTATGACGACAAATAATTCACTTGCATATCCAGCTTCCCTCTATTTTAAAGCCAAGCAGAAAATCCTTTACAGGCATTTTCTTTTTACCTGAAAGTTGCAGTTCATGAACGTTTATTAAACCACCGTTTGCTGCTATATATATATAGCCACGATTATCTGTGCTGATTAATCCAGTTTTAAGTGTGTGTTCTTTCAATTCTTTTTCGCAACGGAATAATTTAACTGAGAATTTTTCACCTGCCGGAGAAATGAATTCTGTAAACGCAGCAGGGTAAGGACTAAGTCCACGGATATGATTGTGTATTTCATTCACGTTTTTAGTCCAGTCAATTCTGCAATCGTCTTTAAATATTTTGGGAGCTGCATTTAACAGCATTCCTTCTTTTACAAATTCGCGCTGTTCTGTTTCTTTATAAGTATTGGTTTCAATGGCTTTCAATGTTTTTACAACAAGCTCCCCTCCTATCATCATCAGCCTGTCATGAACTTCACCGGCAGTTTCGTTTTCTTTGATTTCAGTTTTTTCACTGAACAGAATTTTACCGGTGTCAATTTCTTTTTCAATAAAAAAAGTAGTAACGCCTGTTTCTTTTTCTCCATTCATCACAGCACGATTGATAGGTGCTGCACCGCGATACTGAGGCAATAGCGAACCATGCAGATTAAACGTTCCTTTCGCTGGAAGACTCCAAACTATTTCAGGTAACATGCGGAAAGCCACCACAACAAATACATCTGCATTCAATTCTTTTAAAGCAGAAATAAAATTTTCGTCTTTCAGTTTTTCGGGTTGAAGAAGGTGAAGATGATTTGCAAGCGCATATTCCTTTACTGCAGAAACAGAAAGTTTTTGCCCGCGCCCTGCGGGTTTATCAGGCGCGGTTACAACTGCTGCAATAGTGTATCCTGCTTTAACAACAGCATCTAACGATGCCACTGCAAAATCCGGAGTACCCATAAATATTATTTTCATTTCCTCCATCCTCCGTATTTTAAATACAAAAACGACAAACCTCCCATCAGTGCAAAATAAACATATTCAACTGACCATACTACCGGCAACGACATTTTCCATTTTACTGCAAGATAATATGTAGCTATCAAATAAAACAACACAGTAAAAATTTCTATTACCAAAGTCATCATTGTATTTCCCGTTCCCGAAACGCCTGAAAGTAGCATGTACGCTACTGAAAACATAAGCAAGGCTCCTGAAATTACATACGAAAGTGTAACCGATTCAGCAGCTACATCCGGAATATTTGTAAACAAATAGATTGTCATGTAAGGATAGATGGCATTGATTCCAACAAGAAGTAATGAGAACCCAAGACTTAAAACAATGATGCGTTTTATGAGCGGAATTACTTCGTACATTTTTCCTTGTCCTATTATATTGCTGACTAATGTATTGGTTGCAGAACCAAACCCAAGCAAAGGAACCATCAAAATCATATACACGTTTCGTGTGATGTTTGAAACTGCCAAGGCACGCTCGCCCATCTTCTCGATGATGAGAAAAAAGATAAACCAGGATGTAACCGAGGCACATGTTTGCACCATGATAGGCGCGCTGAGGCGGAATATTTCCATGAATTTTTTTCCATCAGGAGGCGACAACTTTAAGAGATTAAATTTTTCTGCACGCTTATTATAAAGAGTGTAAACAACCATGTATATAGTTGCTAATCCCTCTGAAATAGTGGATGAAAGCGCTGAACCTGCAATACCCATTTCGGGGAAACCGTAGTTACCGAAGACCAGACAGTAATTGAGTAGGATGTTTGCAGCGGCCATTACAATGGTGGTGTAAGAAATAATTTTTGTGTCGGCAGTGCCCGAGTAAAACGAGCGGAAAGCGATAAGAATAAACACAAAGAAAAATCCGAAGGAACGGATGTTAAGGTATTGAATACAGGCCTCCAGCACCTCGGGCGACTGAACAAAATACGACAGAAATATTTTTCCGGTGAAGAGACAAAGA
>CAMDBK010000252.1 GCA_945889235.1 Chitinophaga pinensis | reverse complement strand
AATATACCGCATTTAAGGTATTCTGCCAAATAAATTTTGATGAATGGAAGAGTTTAAAGGATGTTCAGCAACTGCTCCTTTATTTTTTCTAACTCGTCTTTCATCTGAACAACAAGGCGTTGGATTTCGGCATGGTTGGCTTTTGAACCAATGGTGTTGATTTCGCGTCCTATTTCCTGGGAGATGAAACCGAGTTTGCGTCCTGCGGAATCTTCTTTCATCGTAGTGATAAAATAGTCGCAATGCGTTTTCAGGCGGAGCTTTTCTTCGGTGATGTCAATCTTTTCGAGGTAGTAAATCAACTCTTGTTCAAATCGGTTTTTGTCGGTTTTGTCAGGAGGAACAACTTCTGCAAGATTTCCAGAAATCCGAGCTTTAATGGTTTCCATTCGCTCGCCTTCACAGGCTGCAATTTTTTCAAGCAGTTCCATGATTTTGCCGATGCGCATACTGAAATCTTTTTCCAGCTCTTTTCCTTCGGCAACTCTGAAATTATTGGCTGCTGCAAGTGCTTCGGTAAAGGCTGATTTTACTATTTCCCATTCGTTTTCATCAGGTTCTTCGCGCTCGGCTGAAAGAACATCGGGCATTTTAAGCAAAGCGGAAAGTATGTCTTTCTGGTCGAGGTTTAAGTCATCGGCCAGGGATTTTATTTCGTGGTAATAAGCTTTTGCCACTTCTTTATCGAGGGAAACTTTTTTTGAGGCAGCGGCAGCTTCGGTGAAAAGAAGGAAATCTATTTTGCCGCGTTCAAGTGTGGTAAGAATTTCTTTTCGGATGTCAGATTCTTTTTCTCGACAGGATGAAGGCATGCGCATGTTCAGGTCGAACTGCTTGCTATTTATGCTGCGGATTTCAATGGTTATTTTTTTACCTGCAAACTCTTTAATTGCCTTGCCAAAGCCGGTCATTGATTTTATCATGGCGGCAAAAGTAAGATTGAATTTCAATTTTTAAGACATATAAAATTGGGCAAGGGTCTTATTTTTCTATTTTTACGCCTCTTAAAATAAAATTAGTTGATGCGGTTTTTTATTACGGGGGGTGCAGGGTTCATAGGGTCAAGCCTTTCAGATAAATTACTTTCTCTTGGTCATAGTATTGTTGCATTTGACAATTTTGATCCTTTTTATCCTGAAAAAATAAAAAGAAATAACATTAAAAATGCACTAACCAATCCAAACTACTTTTTAGTGGAAGGCGATGTCCTTGACAAGGAGAAATTATACACAAGCCTTATTACTGCATCTCCTGATTTTGTTATTCACCTCGCTGCAAGAGGAGGAGTTCGCCCCTCTATTGAGAATCCTGAGCTGTACTATCAAGTAAATGTAACCGGCACACTAAATCTGCTGGAATGTATGCGAAAATCAAATCTTAAGAAAATGATTTTTGCTTCTTCCTCTTCTGTTTATGGCAATAATATTAAAGTTCCGTTTTCAGAAACCGACAACGTGGATAATCCTATATCACCTTATGCAGCGTCAAAAAAAGCAGGTGAATTATTGTGTTATACCTACAATCATTTATATGAGTTTGATATTTTTTGCCTAAGATTTTTCACCGTTTATGGGCCAAGGCAAAGACCGGACCTGGCAATCAACAAATTTTTCACTGCTATTATAAATAGAGAACCAATTATAATCTATGGTAATGGAATGACAAAAAGAGACTATACCTATATTGATGATATTCTTGATGGTATTATTTCAGCTACTAAGCATTTGAAGGGTTATGAGATTATAAATTTGGGAGAATCAAAACCTATAGCTTTGAATGAACTAATTCAAATTATTGAAAATATAACTGAAATAACTGCATTGATAAAAAATTCTGAAGTTCAAAAAGGCGATGTAAATATTACGTATGCAGAGATTGGTAAAGCAAGAAGAATGTTGAATTATAAACCCAATACTGATATTAACAAAGGGTTGAAGTTATATTATGAGTGGCTGCGAACCATATAAAAAGAGGGTTAAAATTCTTTTTTACCTTTGCGCGGCTTTTTTGAATATTTTGTTTAACTCATGATTTATTTATTGGTATATAATAGATACCAATATTGATAGATTTAACAAAGATTATGAAAATTCCGGAAAGCATTTATTTTCTGAAAAATATAGCAATAGTATAGATGAAAAAATTAAAATATTCAGTACAAATATTTTTTATAATTCTTTCAACTTTTTTTCTCTATTCCTGTAACACACAGGAAAAGGTTGTCTACTTTCAGGAAAAATCAACATCATCTTCTCAAAATAGTCTGAGCACTCAGGAATTTGACGCTATTATTCAACCCGGTGACATTATTAAAGTAATGGTTTCAAGCTTAAGTCCCGAAGCTAGCAGCTTCTTTAATATAGTTCCGCAGAATAATCTGAACAACACATCGCCTTCAGGTTATCTTGTAAATTCAGAAGGGAACATTGAAATTCCTCTTGTTGGTGCAATCAAGGTTTCAGGGCTTACAACAATTCAATCACAAGAAGCCATAAAATCAAAACTTGAAAAATTTTTACAACAGCCAACTGTTCAGGTAACTTTTGAAAATTTCAGAGTTACCATATTGGGAGAGGTAATGAAACCATCCGTTTATTTTATAAACAATGCAAAAATCAGTTTACCCGAGGCATTAGGTATGGCGGGAGACATGACCCTTTATGGGAATAGAACCAATGTTCTAATTATTCGTGAAGTTAATGGAAAAAAAGAGTTTAATTATATTGATATTACATCACGTAATTTTTTTACCACTCAATTTTTTTACCTCAAAAACAACGATATAATTTACATTCAGCCAATTAAAGAAAAAAGGGTTAACGTTGATACATTCTTCAAAATTGCGCCTTTGGTTATTAGCTCCCTTACAATGATTACACTTATATTAACCAGAGTTTTCCCCTGATAAATAAAAATTAATGTCTGAAAGCATAAACGATTTTTCTTCACCGAACCAAGAAAAAGAATCTGAAACAGATTTTAAATTAATATTATATAAATACCTGCAATATTGGTATGTTTTGGCCATTTCACTGGCCATATCCATTTTTGCTGCTTACTATTTTAACTGGTATTCGCCCCCTGTATATAGCGTTGAAAGCAAGTTGCTGATTAAGGATGACAAAACCAATCCCAATCTTGACCTTATAAATGAATTAAGCGGGGTTTCCTCAACCATGCGAAACATTCAGAATGAAATTGAAATAATCAGTTCGTATGATATAATTCATAAAGCTTTACAACAACTGAATTTTGATGTCTCTTATTTTCTGGAAGGAAATATTAAAACTTCAGAACTATATAAAAAGTCACCAATAAAAATTGAGTATGACACGTTGTATTATTCGGCTTATGTAAATGCTGTATCAATAAAAATTATTGATACAACTAACTTTCAGCTATCATTTGAAAATAAAATAACAGGCGATAAATTCCATAAGACTTATAAGTTTAACGAGCAGATTGAAAATGAACTTGGGCATTTATCAGTAAAAAAAGAAGAGGTGTTTAATTTTTCTGTTTTTAACAACCCTGCTTATGACAAACGCAATCTGGTGATTAAATTTCAAAAAAATGAAGACCTGATTTCAATATATAAAGAAAAGTTAAAAATAGAAATTGCCCGTAAAGGATCGTCAATTTTAACACTTTCATTAGAAGACAATGAACCCGAAAAGGCAGCAGATTTTCTTAATATGCTAACCAAAGTTTATGTTGATTATGGTATTGAGCAAAAAAATCAACTTACAAGTAATTCACTGTTATTTATTAATGAGCAACTTTCAGTTATAAAGAAAGAGTTAAAAGCTATTGAAGATTCAATACAGGAGTATAAAATATATAATGGAATAACGGATGTAAGCACAGAAACAGCATTTTATCTTGAACAGGTTGGTGTGTTTGACCAAAAACTATCTGAGATTGATATACAGTTAAGCTTTATAGATTACCTGGAAAACTATATTCAGCAAGGCAAACAAGTTAATAATGTTTCACCTTCAAGTATTGGAATTAATGACGCATTGCTGCTAAACCTGATTAACAGGCTGAGTGAACTGGAAAATGAGAAAAAAGGATTAATAAGTTTTACTACTGCCGATAACCCTCTTATAGCAACAATAGACCAAAAAATAAACAATACACGTGTTTCACTTCTTGAAAACATCAGAAGTATAAAAGAAGGACTTACTCTTTCAAGAAACGGTGTTAAACAAAAGATTGCAGAACTGGAAAAAAGGCAAAATAAATTACCTGATGCTGAATATGAACTTATCCGTTTTCAACGCCAGTTTGCCACTAATGAAAACCTTTACCTGATTTTACTGGCTAAGCAGTCAGAAAATGCTATTCTTCTGGCATCAACCGTTTCTGACAATGCAGTAATTGAAAAAGCAAAACCCAATAAATCACCAATTAAGCCCATTAAATCAAGAAGCTATGCAGTAGCTATTGTTTTAGGATTGTTTATCCCATCTATTTTTATTTATGGTTATGATTTGCTGAACGACAAAATCATGAGTAGAATAGATTTAAATAATACTACCTCAATTCCTCTTATAGGTGTAGTCAATTTCAATTCGTTTGAATCAAATACCATAACTATTGATAAACCCAAGTCAAGCATTTCTGAAGCATTCA
>CAMDBK010000251.1 GCA_945889235.1 Chitinophaga pinensis | reverse complement strand
ATGTTACCGATTCTACGTGCATAGGATGAATGCCGAAGAACAAAGAAGTAAATCCTGCAACTTCAATTCTACCGTTGCTGAATAAATAAATAAGAACAAAAACCAGCAGGGTGTTACACAAATGCAGTATCAGATTGGTCTTATGATATACTTCCGGCTTATCCAGTTTTGCTTTTGAATAATCCATTGCCAGCGAAAGAATGGTAAGCGGATGATAGTTTAGCGAAACTTCTTTGGTTTTAAAAATCTCTTTTATGTTTTCGGTTTTTGTGCTTTTCAGTAAAGGGTTTTCCAATACATAACGCGGGTCGTCCCAGTTGGTAAAATCACATTTAAGAGAAGGGGAGAAGCTGATGTAAGTAACAACAAGAATTAAAGTAACAACAAGTGCAGAAATTAAAAGTGAGTTACTTTTTTTTTCTTCTTTCTTAGTTATTTTTTGTGAAGGAGTAACAGTTTTTTGTTTTTTCTCTTTCTTCATAAAATTATTTCTTCACCAATTTTTTCAATACAAGATAATTAATGCCGGCAGCAATGGCTGCAACACCACAAAGAAAAATCCCACCTAAGAATGATAGCGATGATTCGCCTTCCCATAAACCGGTTTCCTTGCGGAAATGAAATTGCTCATTGGACAGATAAACATAACTTATAAGTGTAAACACGGTGAAGAATAACCATCCGTAAAAAAGGTTTATTCCCTTTCCTGTGCTGCGGTAAATAAGGTTTGAAATAAAAATCAGCGCTACATAAATCACCAATGTGATTTTATCAAACCACTCGCTGTATTTTGTGCTTTCTGCCGAAGCAGCTTTTGTATCGGGTGAGGCAATATCTAAAGGCACAAGTGCGAGATACGCTAGAACAGCAAGACAAATGCTTCCTGCAATTGCAATAAGCAGAAATAGTTTTTGATGTTGGTTGAGTTGGTTCATGGGTTTGGTTTATTTACTGCAAACATAGTAAGAGCCTGTTTACTTTCTACTCAAATTTTATTTTGAGCCACTAATTTCACCAATTTCCACGAATTGAATTAGTGTTAATTAATGGCTCTGAACTAAATCTCAACTGGTTCTAAGAGAAAATAAATATAAATAACCTACGCCTTTATCGCCCAGCGTAATTTAGCTGAACGCGCACGGGGATTGCTGCTGATTTCCTCCACAGATGGACGAATTGGGTCGGGAGTAATTTCACTGTAAATGCCCTGACGAAAAAAATGTTGAAACGATTTTTTTACCCGTCTGTCTTCGCCCGAATGAAAAGAAAGAATGGCAACCCTGCCACCAGCAGCGAGTGCTGTGGGCAGCTTTTCAAGAAATTTTTCCAACGCACCAAATTCATCATTCACTTCAATGCGCAATGCCTGAAAGCAACGCTGACAAGTCTTTTTAATTGTTTCCGTTTGTTCATCCAACGGAAGAAAATCCAGTGTTTGTTTTATTATTTCCTTGAATTGTGCAGTTGTTTCAATTGCTATTCCTTTATTAATTGCTGTGGTAAGAGCTTCTGCAATTTTTTCAGCGTAAGGTTCGTCTGAATTTTCGGTAAGTAGTTGTTCCAACTTTTGCCGGGTAATAGTTTTTATAAGCAGGGATGCAGGTTTACCGCTTTTCGGGTTCAGCCTTAAATCCAGCGGACCTTCAACTTTTAGTGAAAAGCCGCGTTCAGGATTATCAATCTGCATGGACGAAACACCTAAATCAGCCAACACAAAATTCAGCGGTCCTGCCTCTGCAGCAATTTGTTCAATGCCCGAAAAATTCATTTTCCTGATTTGTAAAACTTCAGGCCCGTAACCCAATGCTGTCAGGCGTTCGCGGGTGCGGGGCAATTCAAAAGGGTCAACATCGGTTGCATACAATAGTCCGCCCGGAGCAAGTAATTTCAGTATTTCTAAACTATGTCCGCCATAACCCAGTGTGGCATCCAGACCGGTTTGTCCGGGTTTTATTTTCAGAAATTCAAGTAGTTCATTTACACAAATAGAACGATGCATACCGGCAGGAGTATTTCCTTTTTGCATCACCTTTTCAACATCAGCTGCATAACGTTCGGGCTGCAGCTCTTTGTATTTTTCTTTAAATGTTTTTGGATGCGTGCCTTTGTAGCGTATTCTGCGTGGTGGCTTTGATTGTTCGTTATCCATTGAGCTAATACAAATTAGTTGGCGGTTCCACTACGCTCACCGTGACATAGCAACTGTCACCCTGAGCATAGTCGAAGGGCTTTGCTTTATAATTCAGTATATTTTTTATTTGAATTTCTGCTTTTTTCAACAGGATATTTTGTCCCGTTTTTGTCAAGCTTAGCAGCAATGACTTCCGTTAAATCAATGTTGTAATGTTTGCTGATATAAATCAGAAAAATGGCAATGTCGGCAAGTTCATCTTTAATTTTTTCGTTGTCAATCTCAGCCAACTCTTCATTGGATTTCCATAAAAAGAGTTCCTGTAATTCACCCACTTCAATGTTAAGTCCCAGCAGCAAATCTTTGATGTGATGGAATTGTTTCCAGTTACGTTCATCTCTGAAATTAATGACCTTTTGTTCCAGTTCTTTAAAATCCATTTTTAGTATTCTTTTTTTTACACCTGATTTATTATGCTCAAAACTAAGAAAATTTACAGAGGGTTATTTGCAAAGACTATGTCATTTTTATTTAAGTGCGAAGTGAAATTTCTTAACCGGAATTTTATAAAGTAGACTTTTGCACTTGCTTTTTCAATATTGCAGTTCAAATTTATGTAGCTTTGTTTCCCTCTTAAATCTGCGTTTGTGAATATTGTTTTTCTTTTAGTTGGTGTTGTCCTTGGCTTTGCAATCGCATATTTTTACCTGCGCTCGCGCAGCGTTGAAAACCCCGCCAATGCTGAACTGGAACAAAAACTGAAAGAACGCAATAATGATATTACGCGCCTGAAAGCAGGAGTGGAGTCAGCAGAAAAAATTTACCGAGAAACAAAAGCGGATTTAGATTCTGTAAGAGAAAAAAACAACGTTCTTCTTGCTGCAAAAACTACTGCCGAAAGCAATTTACTGAATGCGCAGGAAAAATTAGAAAACGGAAAAAAAGAACTGGAAGAAATTCAAACGCGACTGAAAACAGAATTCAAGAACATTGCCAATGAATTACTGGAAGATAAAAGCAAACGTTTTACCGAGCAGAATAAAGTAAATCTTGAAGGCATTTTAAACCCGCTGCGCGACCGCATAAAAGATTTTGAGGAGAAAGTGGATAAGACCTACAAAGCTGATTCATCGGAACGCATATCACTGAAAGAACAGCTGAAACACCTGACAGAACTGAATAAGCAGGTGAGTGAAGAAGCCAATAACCTGGTGAAAGCGCTGAAAGGCGACAGCAAAAAACAAGGCAACTGGGGCGAAATGATTTTGGATAAAATTCTTGAGAAATCAGGATTAGTGGAAGGCGAAGGATACGAAAAGCAAGTTTCAATCAATACCGAAGAAGGCAAACGTTATCAGCCCGATGTGGTAATTAAATTACCCGACAACAAGCACATTATTATTGATGCAAAAGTTTCGCTGGTGGCTTACAACGCCTGCGTAAATGCAGAGAATGAAACCGACAGAGAAAAATTTCTGAAAGAACATTTGCTCTCAGTCCGTGCGCACATTAAGGGATTGAGCGAAAAAAATTATCACGAGTCAACTCAGTTTGATACACCTGATTTTGTATTGCTTTTTCTGCCGATTGAATCATCGTTCAGTATTGCCTTGCAGGGCGATAATGAATTGTATCAGTATGCATGGGACCGGAAAATTGTTTTGGTCAGCCCTACTACTTTATTAGCAACTTTGCGCACCGTTGCTTCCATCTGGAAACAGGAAAAGCAAACCAAACATGCCATTGAAATTGCTGAAAAAGCTGGAGCTTTGTATGATAAGTTTTCAGGTTTAGTAACAGACTTAATTGAAGTGGGAAATAAGATGAATAGTGCAAAGAAAAGCTATGAAGAGGCAATGAATAAACTTAATCAGGGTTCTGGAAATCTTGTAAAACGTGTAGAGGATTTAAAAAAACTGGGAGCAAAAGCAACCAAGTCATTGCCGCAAAATTTGTTAGAACGTTCAGAAGAAAATGCAGAATAGATATCGTGTTCGTCATGCTGAACTTGCTTCAGCATCTGTTATAAAGACCCTGAAACAAGTTCAGGGTGACGGTCTGTTAGTGCTTTTTGCTCTTGCTGTTATTCTTTCTTCCTGCTCCACCGGCAGCAAACTCAGCAATCAAAATCTTTCTTACATCTATAACCCGGATGGAGAAGAACTGCATCCGCAATTTAAAGTAGTGAATGTAAAAGATTCGCTTTCGCGTTTGTTTTTTAAAATAGATGCTTCGGAATTATTGTACACCAAAAAGCAGGGCGAGACTGATTTCTCAGCCAATTTTACCGTATCCTATTCCCTTATTCCTGCTTTTGAAGCGCGTGAGGTTTTAGACAGCGGCTCATTTGTTTTTGAAGACAGAGTAGAAAAACCCGAAGCAAAAGATATTATCAGTTATGTTGATTTTGACAGTCCGCGCAATGCAACTTATTTAGTAAAAGCAACAGTAACAGACCTTAACCGCAATCAACTGGCAAAAGCATTTATTGATGTTGATAATTCAACTG
>CAMDBK010000250.1 GCA_945889235.1 Chitinophaga pinensis | reverse complement strand
AATAAAATTGCTGTAGTTATAGCCTCGCTTTACCTGCTTCATATCATAGGTCTGGCATGGACAAGTGATTATGATTATGCACTAAAAGATTTGCGAAATAAAATTCCAATTCTCTTGCTTCCCCTTATTTTATCAAGTACAGCGCCACCTTCCGAAAAAAATTTCAGATTAATTCTCCATATTTTTTTGTTAGGACTTTTCTCCGAAACTATGGTGGGCCTTTATAATTTGTATGGTTTTTCGGGAAAAACAATAACCAATATGCGTGAACTTACTCCACATGTTTCACACATCCGTTTTAGCCTTATGCTCTGCCTCGGCATTTTTTCTATTGTTTATTTAATTACGAAGTTTAAAGAGGAGTACAGCCAGCGCAAAAAAATAATGATGAGCTCCTTTGCCGCGTGGTTCCTGTTTTTTCTTGTAATTCTTCAATCTGCAAACGGACTGATTATTTTTTTTATTGTCCTGTTGTTTTCTGTTTTTTACGGAATACTGAAAACAAAAAACATGAAACTGAAAATTTCTTTTTTGTCGCTTATTATTTTTTCAATAGTTGGAGCAAGTTTGTGGCTCGGAAATATTATCCGTGATTTTTATCACGTGAATGAAGTAAAAGTTGAGGAACTGGATACGCTTACTGCACTTGGAAACCCTTATAAACACAACCAGAAAGAAACACGTCTTGAAAATGGAAATCGTCTGGGATTTTATGTAGCATGGGAAGAAATGGGAGAAGCATGGAACAAAAGGAGCAATCTGAAATTTGATGAAAAAGATAAAAACGGAAGTCCGGTTTGCTTTACGCTTGCACGTTTTCTCACCTCAAAAAATTACAGGAAAGATGCAGGTGGAGTTGCACAGCTTTCAGAAAAAGAAATTACTGCCATTCAAAACGGAATTGCAAATTACCGCTACTTAGACAAGCTGAGTTTCAGCGACCGGATATACGAAATACTCTGGGAGTTTCAAGATTACAGGCAAACAGGAGACCCTAGCGGACACTCAGTTATTCAGCGGTTTGAATACTGGAAAGCAGCACGGAATATAATCGTTGAAAATAAATTTTTCGGAGTAGGAACAGGTGATTTGGTTACTGCTTACAAAGAACAATACGTGAAAATGAATTCACCTTTGGATGAAGCTTTTCGCAGACGGGCACACAACCAATACCTGAGCATTGTTGTAGCATTTGGAATTTTTGGATTTGCGTGGTTTTTGGTTTCGCTTTTGTATCCGTTGGTTGTACACCGGTTTCAACCCGGCTATATTTACTGGGTATTTTTGCTGATAGCATTGCTCTCTTTCATCGGTGAAGATACCTTGGAAACACAGGCAGGAGTTACCTTTTTTGCTTTCTTTAATTCCTTCTTTCTTTTCTGCAACAGGTTGTTGGTTGCAGAAACAAATACTGAAAATTAATTATTTCTTCTTCGCTTTCTGCTGCGCCTGTGCCTGTTTAGCCATGTCTTCCAGTCTTTTCTGGAAACCTGATTTGGTTACCGGCTTCTTTTTATTTTCCTGCATTTTAGCGTGAATTGCATCTTCGTCTACCAGTTTTTTAAATAAAAACTGCTGACCAAAAGTTACCATATTGGCAAGAAAATAATAATAACTCAAGCCTGAAGCATAACTGTTGAAAAAGCCGAGAAACATAATCGGCATCAGGTACATCACCCATTTCATCTGCGCCATTTGCGGATTGCTGCCTTGCAGGTCGCTGTTCATTTTGGTGTAGATGATAGTGGTAACAGTCATCAGCAACGTAAACAAACTCACGTGATCACCATAGAATGGAATATTGAAAGGCAAATTGAAAATGGAATCGTAGCTTGATAAATCATCAGCCCACAAGAAAGCTTTATGGCGCAACTCAATGGAAGCCGGAAAAAAGCGGAAAAGCGCAATAAGAATAGGCATCTGCAAAACCATTGGCAAACAACCGCCCAATGGATTTACGCCCGCTTTTTTATACAGCGCCATAACAGCCTGTTGTTTTTCCATTGCATCTTTATTCTCATACTGTTTGTTGATGTCATCAATCTCAGGCTTAAGTACACGCATTTTCGCGGTGGACATATAGGCTTTGTAAGTAAGCGGCAACAGCAACACTTTGAAAATAAGTGTGAGCAACAGAATAATTATTCCGTAGTTCATGTTAAATCCATCAAGGAAATTAAACACCGGAATAACTACAAAACGATTTACCCAGCCAAAAATTCCCCAGCCCAGTGGAACTAATTTCTCCATTCCCAGCTCGTAGCTTTTTAACGTAGTATATTTGTTTGGAACAAAATAAAACGCGAATGAAGTTGTTTCATTTGACTTTCCTGCGTAAGGAATAGAAAGCGAAGCACTCAATGTTTTCAGGTATTTCCCGGTTTCAGGCTCTTTGGCAACTTTAATATGCGGATTATTAAATCCGCCTTTTGAAACCAGCACAGAACTAAAAAATTGTTGCTTAAAGGCAAGCCATTTTATTTTTTCCTCCAGCTTTTCTTCATCATCCGAAGTAAGCGAAAGGTAATCATGGCTTTCTTCCATGTTCATGTATTCAACCGAGGTAACGTTAGCTTCATTCTCTTTGCTTTTCTCCATCTGCTTGGCTTTGTAAGCCCAGTCAAAGGCAATTTCCCTTGTGCCGGCAGCAATCATATTTTGTCCGCCCGAAACATTTATATCCACATCTACCACATAGCTGTTGCCTTTCAGTTTGTAAGCAAACTCAACATAGTTATTATTTTCATCCACAAGGCGCATAGAAACCGCAGCGCTTTCATTTCCTTTTATTGAAGCTGAACTTCCTTGCGCTGCAAAATAGAATTCAGAAGTATTAATTTCTTTTTGTGTTCCCGGAAAACGCAACGCAAATACAGCGCTATCGCCTTTAAATAAAATAACCGGAAGTGAATCATATGTTTTATAATTCTTCAGTTCAACCGAATAAATTTTTCCGCCCTTGTTGCTGAGCGTAACTTTTATCAGTTCATTTTCAAGCGTAGTAAACTGCTCCGTTCCTATAGCTCCTTTGTAAAAAGAACCGAATGCTTTTTTTGTGGTTTCTTCGCGCAGCGAATCTGGCAAAGTCTGTATTTTGGCTATGCTATCGGCTTTAGCAATTTTATTTTCAACCTGTTTTATTTTACTAATCGAATCAACCAGCGCAATTGAATCTGTTTTTTGTTTCAGTGCTTTTAGTTCCTGCTCGTTAGGCATGGTCAGATAACCATATCCCAATACGATGAGAAGAATTAAAAACATACCGATAAGCGAATTCCTGTCCATCATTTTTCCTGTAATTTTAAAAGGCGCGCAAAGATAGTATTATTCGCTTCTTTTTTACCCCCTCCTTTGGAGAGGGAAGGGTGAGGCTCTTATATTTGTCCCATGCAACTAAGTGTTTACTCTGACGACTATTTTATGCGCGAAGCCCTGAAAGAAGCGCAGAAAGCCTTTGATGCCGATGAAGTGCCGGTGGGCGCAATTATAGTCTGCAACAACCAGATTATTGCCCGCGCTCATAACCTTACCGAAACCCTGAACGATGTAACCGCCCATGCCGAAATGCAGGCTTTTACCTCTGCCGCAAATTTTCTTGGCGGGAAATATTTAGATGAATGCATATTGTACGTTACCCTTGAACCCTGCATTATGTGCGCAGGTGCCTGCGGCTGGACGCAACTCGGAAGATTAGTTTACGGAGCTTTTGATAAACAGAAAGGTTATACCTCTCTTCAAGGAAAAATATTGCACCCGAAAACAAAAATCAGCAATGGCATTCTGCATGAAGAATGTTCTGCGATTGTGAAGGATTTCTTTAAAAGAAAAAGATAAATTTCTACGCCTGTGCAGTAGGCCCACCAAAGTTCATCGGAAAATTAGAAGGCGGATTTTCAGTAAAACGGATGGTGCCGTGTTCTGCTTCAAACTTACCGATGTTATCAGCAAGTGCGTTGAGCAAACGCTTGGCATGTTCAGGAGTTAGGACAATGCGTGATTTTACTTTTGCTTTGGGAACACCCGGCATTACGCGGATAAAGTCAACCACAAATTCAGAAGTTGAATGCGTGATAATGGCAAGATTGGAATATTGTCCTTCAGCAATTTCTTCGCTCAGTTCAATATTGATTTGTCCTTGCGGTGGATTATTCTTTTGCTCAGCCATTTTTTAATTTGAAAATTTGAAAATGAGTCAATTTGAAAATCATTTTCAAATTTTCAAATTGACTCATTAACTCATTATTTTACTCTTCTACTTCTGCCTCTTGTTTAGCAGCCAACAGTTTTTCGTATTCTTCTCTTGAGCCTACAACCAATTTGTCGTATTCTCTCAAGCCTGTTCCGGCCGGCATCAGGTGACCAACAATTACGTTCTCTTTCAAACCTGCCAATACATCACGTTTTCCTTTCACGGCAGCTTCGTTCAATACTTTTGTTGTTTCCTGGAACGATGCAGCAGAAATCCAGCTTTCGGTTTGCAACGATGCTCTGGTGATACCTTGCAATATCTGACTTGATGTTGCAGGAATTGCATCACGCGCTTCAACCGGTTTCATGTCTTTACGAATCAGCATTGAGTTTTCATCGCGCAGTTTACGTGCGTTAAGGATTTGTCCTGCTTTAAACGAAGCTGAATCTCCC
>CAMDBK010000249.1 GCA_945889235.1 Chitinophaga pinensis | reverse complement strand
GGAAAAAAATTCACGATAAAAGCATTTGAACTCGACATACGTGAAGAAATTAACAGGCGTATTCTTACCCTTCGCTCCGACATTGCTGATGCCGATTTCAGTGGAAGATTTAAATTCCGAAAGATACCCGAAGCATTTAACAAGCTGATGCAAAATTACCTTCCCGCTTATGCCGGAGATTTTAAAACGGGACAGGTTGAAAAGGAACCTGAAATATTTGAATACAACATCACACTGAAAAATACTTCACTTCCCGAATTTCTTTTTGTGCCTAAAATTCATCTCAAATCAACAGCGGAGCTGAGCGGAAGTTTCAATTCAAACATCAACAGCTTTGTGCTGAAAGGTTCAATCGCTGAATTATTTATCGACAGCATAAAAGTGCACGACATTGGTATTTCAGCCAAATCGGTGGGTGATGAATTTCACACGCAGATTACCTCATCAAAAGTAAATATCACCGACAGTGTTTACCTGAAAGATCTGGATATAACAACGCAAATAGCTTCTGACAATTTAGAGTATAACATTCGCTGGGACAACAACGGGAAAGTGCTGAATTCAGCTAACATTACAGGTGAAGCAAAGTTTGCAGGGCACTCAGTTGAAATACACATTATGCCTTCCGAAATTTATATCGAAAACCAGCAGTGGGCAACCAGCCCCGACAATAAAATAAGCATTGACAGTTTGGATGTAACATTCAACAATCTTACTTTTTTCAGTCGCGAACAAAGTATTACCATTGATGGAAAAGTTTCAAAGAACCCGAACGAACCATTGAATGTAAAATTCACACAGTTTGATATTTCAAACATTAATTCCTTCACCGAAAAAAACGGGTTTGTGTTCGATGGTTATATTGACGGAAAAGCTTCACTCACCAACGTTCGCAGCAACCTAATTTTTATTTCTGATTTAAATTTTACTGACCTTACTGTAAATCATGAACTGATTGGAACCGGTGCAATTTCCAGCGCTTACGACAATACCGGAAAAGTAATTGAAGCCAACGGAAAACTGATGCGTGATGCAGTTCCCGCAATTGATTTCAGCGGAAAATATTTTACAGCTAAAGCTGAAAACAGTTTTGATTTTGACCTTTCATTGGAGAAAACTCCGCTCAGTATTTTCGGTAATTATGTCAGCTCTGTTATGGGCAATCTTAAAGGCTATGCCAGCGGAAAAGTAAAACTCAGAGGCACACCCAAAGAGCCGGATATTACCGGAAAACTGAATTTACAGAAAGTAAATTTTGATGTTGCTTACCTCAATACGCATTACAGTTTTACAGGCGAAGTGGATGTAACCAAAAATGCATTTATCATTAACAATCTTCCGCTGCATGATTATGTTTCTGATAATTCCGTTTTGCGTTTACGCGATATTAATGACGGCATTGGTATTGTCAATGGAAAACTGATGCACACTAACTTTAAGAACTTTCATTTTGAAGCTACTTTGCGGGCTAACAACATGCTTTTCCTGAACACAACTTCGGGTATGAATTCACTTTACTACGGAACAGCATATGCTTCGGGGCTCATGAAATTCAAAGGAAATTTTAAAAATATTGTGATGGATATTGCCGCCACAACCGACAAGGGAACTAAATTTAATATTCCGCTTTTCGGAACAAGTAATGTTAGTGGTGCCGACTTTATAACGTTTGTAAGCAAGAAAGAAATACAGATTAAAAAGGTAGCCGAAAAAAAATCTTCACCCGTAAATGTTCAGCTCAATTTTGATCTGGAAGTAACACCCGATGCATTGGTTCAAATTATTTTTGATCCGCAGATTGGTGACATTATTAAAGGGCGCGGAAACGGAAATATTCAAATGAACATCAATACACTCGGGCAGTTTAATATGTATGGCGATTATGTGATTGAAGAAGGTGATTACCTGTTCACGCTGCAGAATATCATTAACAAAAAGTTTCAGGTAAAGCAGGGGGGCACCATCAAATGGAGTGGCGATCCGTATGATGCGGATATTAATCTTGAAGCAGCTTACAGAGTGCGCACTTCACTGGGCGATATTATTCAGGTTGTGGATTCAACAAAACGTGTGCTGGTTGAATGTCAGATGAAAATGACCGACAAACTTATGAATCCAACTATCACCTTCGGAATTGATTTGCCCAACTCTGACCAGAATACCAAGACCGCATTAAAGAGTGCGATAAACACCGACCAGGAAATGAATAAACAGATTTTCAGTCTGCTGGTGATGAACCGTTTTTCTTCGCCCGGAAATATAAGCGGTGGCGGAGCGCTCAGTTCCAACTCCACTGAATTGCTCTCAAACCAGCTCAGCAACTGGCTTTCGCGCCTTAGTGATGATTTTGACCTGGGTGTAAATTACCGCACAGGAAATGCGCTGACCGGTGATGAAGTGCAGGCTTATTTTTCAACGCAATTATTTAACAACCGTGTGGTGTTTGATGGTAATGTTGGAGTTACCAAAAGGCAAACTGCATCATCAAACAACAATATTCTTGGCGACTTTAGTCTTGAATATAAAATAACGGATGACGGAAAATTCAGAGTACGTGCTTTCAACAAAACCAATGGAATCAACGTTGTTACCGCAAACTCACCTTACACACAGGGTGCAGGTATTTCATACCGACAGGAGTTTAATACTATGGGTGAATTTTTCAGGAATATTTTTCTTAGCAAGAAAAAGAAAAAAGAAAAAGAAGAAGCTGCTATTACTCAGTAATTATATTGCTCTCTCCACAACTTCTTCAGCCATTCGCGGGTTTGCTGCTCACGCTGATTATTTCCGGGTTCATAAAATATTTTTCCTGCTAATTGTTCAGGCAAATGTTCTTGTCCAGAAAAATTGTTTTCAAAATCATGTGAGTAACGGTAGTCAGCACCATAGCCAATATCTTTCATCAGTTTGGTTGGCGCGTTGCGCAAATGCAAAGGAACGGGCAAATGTCCTGTTGCTTCTACCTCAGCCTGTGCATTGTTAATTGCCATGTATGTTGAATTACTTTTTGGCGAAGTAGCAAGATAAACCGTAGCCTGTGAAAGAATAATTCTGCATTCGGGATAACCAATCACATTCACCGCCTGAAAACAATTATTTGCAATAACCAATGCAGTTGGATTTGCATTTCCAATGTCTTCAGATGCAAGAATCAATAATCTTCGCGCAATGAATGATGGGTCTTCACCACCATTGATCATGCGCGCCAGCCAATACACAGCGGCATTCGGGTCGCTTCCGCGAATACTTTTTATAAACGCGGAAATAACATCGTAATGCATTTCTCCGGCTTTATCATACAGCGCAATATTTTGCTGAATTGTTTCTGTTACTAAATCATTGGTAACAGAAATTTCTTTTTTACCTGAACCGCAAAGAATATCAATGATGTTAAGCAGCTTTCGTGCATCACCACCGCAAAGACGCATCATGGCTTCGCTCTCAGCAATCTTCATTGTAATGCCTCTTTCTTTTTTGATGTACTGAGTTGCGCGTTCAATCAACTCAAGCAAATCATTTTTCTCAAGATGTTTAAGAATATAAATCTGGCAACGTGAGAGCAATGCGGGAATAACTTCAAACGAAGGATTTTCAGTGGTAGCGCCAATTAAAGTAACTGTTCCTTTTTCAACAGCACCCAAAAGTGAATCCTGTTGCGCTTTACTGAAACGATGAATCTCATCAATAAATAAAATAGGATTTCCTTTGCTGAAGAGATTATTTTCTTTTGCTTTTTCAATTACTTCACGCACATCTTTTACTCCCGAACTGATTGCACTCAACGTGTAAAACGGACGGTTCTGTGATTTTGCAATGATGTTGGCAAGCGTTGTTTTTCCCGTTCCGGGCGGGCCCCAGAAAATCATGGAAGGAATAAGTCCGGTAGAAATCATTTTCCGCAACGTTGAATTTTCACCAACCAAATGTTTTTGACCGATATAATCATCCAACCCAGTAGGGCGCATATTTTCTGCTAATGGCAAAAGTTGTTGCACTGAATTTTTTTTTGAATTATGTAAAAGTAGCTATAAATCTTTCAGAGCTGAAAGACTACTTAATGGAATCTTTTTCAGCCTTGTCAGGCTTTGCGGTTTTTACTTCTTTGGGCTCTTTTTTCTTTTCCACGCAATGGATTGCAGCTGAATCTGCTGCCGCCTGAAATTTTAACTCCGCAGCTTTCGCCCAGTCTTTACAACCTTTCTCGGGCTTGTTGTCAACAACAGCTTTTGTGTTTGCACGGTTATACCATGCTTCAGCAAAATCAGGTTTCAGTTTAATTACCTCACTGAAATCTTTTTCTGCTTCTTTATAAAGTTTCTGGAAATAGTATGCTTTTCCGCGGGCGTTCTGCGCTTCGTGATAGGTTAATTTCATGGTTAATGCAGTAGTATATTCTGCTGCAGCCATTTCATAATTTTTCTGTTTCATGCGAATATTTCCTTTGCCGAAAAAGGCTTCTTCAAAATCGGGTTTAAGCTCCAAACCTTTGTTGTAGTCTGCTTCTGCTCCAACCATATCATTAAGCATAAACTTACAGTCACCGCGACTTACATACGCATTGGGATAATCAGCTTTCAGAAAAATTACTTTGTTAAAATCATCAATGGCAAACTTGTATTCCTTAATAAGATAGTATTCATAGCC
>CAMDBK010000248.1 GCA_945889235.1 Chitinophaga pinensis | reverse complement strand
CAAAAAAGTTTTAGTGTATCTGCTTCACGCTGTGTAAGTGTTTCGCTTTTTCCGCCAATAGTTAAGGTTAAATTTGAGTAATCAAATTTATATTTCCCAACTTCGAAAATATTTTTTGCTTCACCGCTTATATCATTGTAACAACGTTTTAGCACTGCTTTAACACGCAACAAAAATTCTTCGGTGCTGAAGGGTTTGGTAATGTAATCATCTGCACCGCTCTGAAAACCTTTGATGCGGTCTTCCTTCATACTTTTTGCTGTAAGAAAAATAATGGGAATTTTAGGATTCAATTTTCGCGATTCATTGGCAATGGTAAAGCCATCTTTTTTAGGAAGCATAACATCAAATACGCAGAGGTGGTAATGGTTTTTCATAAAATCCTGAATGGCAGCATTGCCTTCCTTTTGCCAGCTTACTTTATAGTCTTCCATTTCCAGCACGTCTTTTACCACCATGCCCAGGTTTTCATCATCTTCTACAAGAAGGATTGAAAGTTTTTCTTTTGTTGCCATTTTTGTTTAGCTTTTAGCTATTAGCCTTTAGCTGATAGCAGTTAATATTCATTAATAAATATATAGCCAATAGCTAGCAGCCATCAGCTAACAGCCTAATACGGTAAATACACATCAAATCTGCTTCCCTTGCCGTTTTCGCTTTCCAGTTTAATTAAGCCGTGATGCGCATCGGTAATTGTTTTTACATAAAATAATCCCAACCCGAATCCTTTAACATTGTGCACATTTCCGGTGGGTACACGGTAAAATTTAGAGAATATATTTTTCTGAATTTCTTTACTTATTCCTATGCCGTTATCCTGAATGCTTATTACAATTCCTTTTGAAGTATTTCTTGTAGATATTGAAATTACAGGAGTTTCGGCAGTATATTTAATGGCATTATCAAGCAGGTTGTAAATAATATTGGTGAGGTGAACCTTATCGCCTGAAACAGTAGGGTTCACCGCTTTCAAATCACAGGAAATAGTTCCATTTTTATCGTGAATAACAACTTCCATATTTTCAACGGTCTGACGTATAACAGCATGCACATCAACCTGTGATTTATTGAGTTTAATTTGTCCGGCATCAATGTCTGCCATCTGCAAAACCTTTTCCACCATAGTTTTCAGGCGGTTGGTTTCATCCATAATAATACGTGAGTAACGGGCGCGCTTCTCTGCCGAACTGCCAATTTCATCACGCATCAGCATTTCGCTTGAAACTGAAATGGTGGAAATGGGTGTTTTAAACTCATGAGTCATGTTGTTGATGAAATCATTCTTCATCTCAGAAAGTCTTTTCTGGCGCAGGATTACAGCAAGTGTGTAACCAAAAAATATTATCACCACCAGTAATATAACCGAAGAAAAAACCCAGATGCCTAACTGACTTAGGATGTAACTGTCCTTATCCGGAAAGTAAACTCCGAAATAATGATTATCACCTTTCCACACCGGAGGCGGTGCGTTAGATGATTTTTTGATATTACTGCTGTCGCCCATCATTACGTAGCGCCCGAAAACAATACTGTCGGTAAAGCAATCGTAAATACCGTATTCAAAATTTGCGTTAATGTTACGTTCACCGAATTCTTTTTTCAACAGCGATTCAAGTAGAAAAGGATGCAGCGTATCATTCATGCTCACCACAAAATAATTTGAGGTGGGTTGTTTAATCGGCAACACTTCCGATGAATCATTATTCAGTTTTTTTAGTTGCTGCGCAACTTCCTGCAAGGCAATATTCACACGGTTGTTAAACTGTTTTTCGTTTAAGTCAAATGCCTTGCGCACCCAAAAAATCTGGGTAACAATAATGCCCATTATAGAAAGGGTGGCAAGTAAAACAACGATGCGTATAGCCTGACGATGCATATTTTTTTATCGGCTCTAAATTAGACTTAAAAATGTTAAACGATTCACAATTAGCAAATCATTAACAGATGCTTACCTTTTAAGAAAGAATTGTAAGTTTGTACTTGAACTAAATACATAAACAATGAAAACAATTTGCTCAACCCTTCTGCTGCTGATGGTTTCGGCTTCAGTCAGCTTTGCTCAGCAAAATGATACACTGCGTACCATAGGGCCTTTTCAATGGAATGAACGGGTTATTGACTGTGGTTTAATTTCAGGATACGAAGGAAAAACAGTGAAATTTGTTTTTAAAAATATCAGCACTAAAAAGCTGACTATAAAAAGTGTGCTAAGCACTTCAGGTGATGTTATGCCCTATAAATATCCGAAAGAAGTAGCTGCCGGTGAAACAGGTGAAGTTGAATTGAAAGTTAACCCTGTTCATTCAGGTTCGTTCAGCAAAAGCGTAATGGTTACTTCCGATGAAATAGCTGCCCCGACACGACTTACAGTAAAAGGTTCACACTGATTTTTATATTGTGTTTTTATTCAGGAATAAATTAGCAGTAATCTGTATACTTTTCTTTTTTTCTGCCTGCAAAAAAGAAACTATTTCACTTAGTTACACTGAACTTAACACTGGTGTTGATACACGGATAAGAAGCATTTATTTTCAGAATGAAACCACAGGTTTTGTTTGTGGCGGAGAAAAAATTCAATCAGGAATAATTCTTAAAACTAGTGATGGCGGTATAAACTGGCAGCAGGTTTATTCTTCATCACTTGCAATACGTGATATAACTTTTGTTACCGACTCACTTGGTTTTGCCTGTGGCGACAGTCTGCTGATACTGAAAACTACTGACGGTGGAAATTCATGGAATAAAATGAACCTACCTTATACGCCTGTAAACGTTGTGCCTTTTACAAGTATACAGTTTCGTGATGCACAACACGGTAATGTATGCGGTGGTGAGAACTGGGAAAAAGGAATTACTATGCGCACCACTGATGCCGGCAGCTGGTGGGAGAACGAGTGTTTTTACAATACTGAAGTTTCGGAAAGTTATTTTGTTAACGACACGGTGGGATACATTGCCGCTAACGGTGCTGTATATAAAGCAACAGCAGATGTACACATTAATAATTTGCTTTCACTTTCCGGTGATTTTTTCACTTCCGTTTATTTTACTTCACCCGATGAAGGCTTTGTTTGCGGCTATGATGGTGGAATTTATAAAACCAGTAATGCAGGCGCAACCTGGAAGCAAGTCCGTAAAGACAATACAGCGTTTACAGCACGTACACACTTTAACAAAATCCGTTTCAGCGGAACTGAAAAAGGTTTTGCTGTAGGCAGTAACGGAGCCGTTTTTTATTCTTCTGATTCAGGCGAAAGCTGGAAACAATCAGACAATTTTCCGGATGAAAATATATTATCTGTTTTTATTTTGAATACCACCACAGCATTTGCTTCCGGTGATGGCGGTAAACTTTACAGAATAAGTTTTTGACTTGCGCCTTATTCTTCGCTCAGTTTCCCTAACTTAAACAGCAGTCCAAAGCCTATACCCATATTGCTGAAAGGAGCAGCAGTTACCAATTCATCTTTGGGTTTGCTTTCATCAGTATTTGGGTTATTCAATTTGTTGTTGCTTTGCGCGTTAAGTTCGTTTATGAAATTTATCTGGCTGTGGTAAGCGCCCGGATTAGCCGCAATCTGGTCAACTGTATTTCCCTGTATAGTTATATCATATTGCGTAATGTCCATGTGCTTTGCACTTACATTCAGATGCTGGGCAATAAGGTCAACAAACACTTCAACACGTTTGCCTAATTTACGGTGTACACCTATTCCACCGTTTACACCTAAGGCAAAGCTGGCTTGTGTTTCAGCAATGAGTATTGCTTTAAGCGGACCAACAAAAGTGTGTTGGGCATCAATGTCAGCGCGGTGATAAATCTTTCCGTAAACAGGCAGCGTAAGTCCTGCATGAGCCTGAATAAACCATTTATCATTTAAAGGAATATCAAGTGTGAGAGAGGGAATAACCGCTAGACCTCTTACATATGTTTTTATATCCATTATAGCTCCAGGTCCAAGCAAAGGATTAGTATCCATTACCTGACGTGAAGTTATATTGCCGCCTTGCAGCCACAAGACTCCCAGTTCTACTCCCCAATATTTGCTGAGTTTGTAACCAGCACCTAAGTAGTAATTGAAACCCTTTGTATAAGTATCATGCACATACGATTTTTGTTTAATAGAATCAACACTGTTGGTCATATCCACTATGGTGCCGTCAGCAATATCAAATGAAGAATTGGAAGGCATCAGCGCTTTAGGACTATGTCCTGTAGGTAAAAAACCTTTACTGCCAAAACCCGCTGCCGCTTTTACATACCATCGCGGACCACTTACCTGAGCTGTGGAAATAATGGGAATAAAAAGAAGAAGAATGAATTTTATTAGTACTTTGTTATAAGTCATGCTGATAATGTGTTAAAGTTTTTTCAGAGAGGCAAAACTAATAATTTCGTAACAGGAGCAAATTGGTTTAATCTCTGTGAAAATTTAAAACTTTCGAACGCTCTGAATAAAAAATATATTTTACTTTTATCCTGTTATAAAATCATATTATGTCAGAAGAACAGGGAAGCGTAAGTACTGCCACCGAAAACGGAATAGCCACTATTACTTTTTATCATCCGCAAAGTAATTCACTGCCGGGTGCGTTGCTACGCCAACTTGCCGAAGAAATTACCAAAGCAGGAAACAACTCAGATATAAAAGTTATTGTTCTTAAAAG
>CAMDBK010000247.1 GCA_945889235.1 Chitinophaga pinensis | reverse complement strand
TTTCCGCACCGAGTACCTTTACAACCACATTTACAGTGTGTATTATTTCGGAATTGGTGATTACAAAAACAGTTACACTTATCTGAATAATAATGTGGAACACATTGAAGCAAACATTGATAAATTCAAAGATGAGCCCAACATTTATTTTTCATTACTGACTAATATTATTTACATCGGCATACAATCAAAAAAATACAAAGAGGCGTTTGCTTTTCTGGAGAAACTTCGTGCTATGCCTGAAAAACTTGCACTCAGCAAAAATGAGGATTTGGATTTCCGATTATTTTACAGTGTTTACAGCACCGAACAAACCATTTATTACCTGATGGGTGAATTTGAAAAAGGAATGGACACTATTCCTATTGTGGAAGAAGGCATGAAGCTATATGAAAGCAAACTGAGTAATGTGCGCAAAGCATTTATGTTTTTCAATTCTGCGCTTATCTGTTTTGGCGCTGAAAAATATGCTCAGGCTTTACGCTGGACAAACCGTTTGCTCAATGATATTGACATAAAGAAAAGCGAAGATATTTACTGTTTTTCACAAATGCTGAATCTCATTATTCATTTTGAACTTGGCAACGACAGGATGATTCCTTATGCCATAAAATCAACTCAACGTTATCTGAAAACCCGTAACCGCGTTTACAAGTTTGAAACTGTGTTTATGATTTTCATTAACAAAATGCTGAAGCTTGATAAAAAGCAGCAAATACAGGCCTACAAAGAATTAATGCCCGCCCTAGAAGAACTGAAAAAAGATAATTTTGAACGCACAGCTTTTGAGTATTTCGATTTCCTTTCGTGGGCCGAAAGCAAAATTTCAGGAAAACCTTTTAAGGAAATAATGAAAGAAAAAGCAAAGAAGTAAAACCGACTCCTTTCATTACATTTGCCGCGCATGAATTCCCTCATCCGCGAGAATATAAAAGTTGCATTGCAGGCTATCCGCAGCCAGTTGCTACGTACTATTCTAACTGTACTTATTATTGCATTTGGTATTATGGCTCTGGTTGGAATCCTTACCGCCATTGACGGAATAAAGCAAAGCATCAACAGCAATTTTGCCAACATGGGCGCAAATACGTTTACAATCCGTAATCGCGGTGACCATATTCGTGTTGGAAAAAACGGTACCAAGCCAAAAAAATTCAAGTCTATTACGTATGATGAAGCGCAACGCTTTTGCGAAGAATTTACATTTCCTTCGCTTGCATCCATCTCTGCGATTGCCACACAGATCGCCACCTTGCGTTACGAGAGCAATAAAACCAACCCAAATATTGCAGTATTCGGAGGTGATATAAATTACCTTGCGGTATCAGGTTATGAACTGGAAAGCGGCAGAAATTTTTCTAATCAGGAAATTCTAAGCGGAACACCGTTGGTAATTCTCGGCAATGAAATTGCCAATACACTTTTCAAAAAAACAGATGCGCTTGGGAAAGTGGTTTCTATTGGAAGTCACAAATACAAAGTTATTGGTGTGCTTAAAGAAAAAGGCAGCAGCATGGGTTTTGGCGGTGATAAAATGTGCATCATCTCTGTAGGAAATCTGCGCCATTATTACATGCGGCCCAAACTTTCATTTGTAATAAGTGTATTGGCAACCGATGCGCAAAATCTTGATAATGCAGTAAGTGAAGCCACCGGATTATTCCGGAAAATACGTGAAGTAAAACTCGGTGATGACGAAAATTTTGAAGTAGTAAAAAGTGATAATCTTTCGCAAATGCTGATTGAAAACATCAGCTATGTAACCATGGCTGCAACCATCATTGGTTTTATTACACTGCTTGGTGCTGCAATTGGTTTAATGAATATTATGCTGGTTTCTGTAACAGAGCGCACACGCGAAATCGGAATCAGAAAAGCAATTGGAGCAAAAGCTAAACTGATAAGACAACAGTTCTTAATTGAAGCCATTGTAATTTGTCAGCTTGGCGGATTACTGGGAATTATCTTCGGAATTGCGATGGGCAATGCTGTAAGTTTTTTTGTAGGTGGCGGTTTTATTATTCCCTGGCTTTGGATTACCTCCGGGATAATTTTGTGTTTTATTGTTGGTGTAGTTTCAGGAATTTATCCCGCTATAAAAGCTTCAAAACTCGACCCTATTGAGGCCCTGCGTTTTGAATAGAATAAGTTGATGGAGAACATTATTTTCAAAACATCAAATAACAACGATACTATTGCTGTCTGTAGCTTTGACGAATTAATTGAGCTTGAGTTTGCCGGGCTTGAAAAACAAATCTCTTCACAGGAAATTACCGATATCAAAAGTTTCAGTAATGAAAATTTCCGCAGACAAAAAATGGCAGGAAGAGTTTTGCTCAACAACCTGCTTGGTAAAGCAGGAAAAATAGAATATAACCAACACGGCAAACCACTTATAAAGAGCCATCCGTTAGACATTTCATTTTCGCACTGCAAGGATAAAGTTGCTGTTATGCTGAGCAAAAAAATTGCTGGAATTGACATACAGGATATCAGTCTGAAAATACGCAGAATAGTTCACAAGTTTCTGAATGAACCTGAACTAAAAAGTATTAAAGAAGAAACTTTCGAAACGCACGCAACCATTTACTGGTGCGCAAAAGAGGCACTTTATAAAGCTTATGGCGAAAGACAACTCATCTTCACCGACAATATCGTTATTGAACCTTTTTCTTTTATTCCCGAAGGCGGAAAATTTCACGGAAGTATTGTTCTTGAAAATTCAAAAAAAGATTTTGTGCTTAACTATAAACTGACAGGAATATTTGCTTTAGTTTATATTTGGAACGAATAAAAGAGGATAAATTTTTATATTTATCTTGCAAGCCATTTCATGAACATATACGAAAACATAGTAAAGAATAAGGCAAAAAAGAAAAAGCAATTTGCTATTCTTGTTGACCCTGACAAACTCAACGTAAAAGACCTTGAGAAATTAGTTTCAGTTGCCGAAAAATCAAAAACAGATTATATTTTTATCGGTGGCAGTCTGATTACAGATAACAAGCTGGACGAGTGTCTTCGCATCATTAACAATCAAAGCAAAATTCCGACTGTGCTTTTTCCCGGCAGTGTTTTGCAGGTAAGTTCAAAAGCAAAAGCTATTTTATTACTGTCAGTCATTTCAGGCAGAAATGCTGAAATGCTTATTGGAAAACATGTGATTGCAGCACCACTTCTCAAATCAAGTAAACTTGAAATTATTTCAACAGGTTATATGTTGATTGAAAGCGGCAAGGCAACTTCTGTTTCGTACATGAGCAACACCACTCCTATTCCATCCAACAAAAAAGATATAGCGGTTTGCACTGCTATGGCAGGCGAAATGCTTGGTATGAAAATGATTTTTATGGATGCCGGCAGCGGTGCAAAACAAGCGATAACAGAAGAAATGATTACAGCCGTAAGTAAATCAATTTCCATTCCGCTGATAATTGGAGGCGGTATACGCACACCCGAAAAAGCCTTGAAAAACTGCAAAGCCGGAGCAGATATAATTGTTGTTGGAACTGCAATTGAGAAAAAATTTTCTATCATCAGTGAAATTTCAGCAGCTATTCACTCTGCCTGAAAACAAAGATAATTTATGAGAATAATTGTATTTTCAGACAGCCGTAAAGATGATACCGAACCGGTAATAGTAACACAGATGTTTCAAAACGGTCTGGAAACTTTTCATTTAAATAAACCACGGTTTACAGAAGAATTATTCGAAGAATATTTAGACGCTATCCCAAAGGAATATCATCCAAGGATTTATATTCATCAGTTTCATAGCTACATTATGAAATATAATCTTGCAGGAATTTATCATCACCGGAGAAGAGGAATGGAAAAAGATTACCTCCATCGCCTGCAGATGTGGTGGTATCATCGAAGAAGACCTGATATGAAAGTTTCATGTTCGTTCAGCAAACTCTCAAGTTTATATGAAGTGAAAGAAGAATATGACCATGTGCTGCTTCGCCCTGTTTTTGGAAGTAAATCAGAAGGCAATTACCACAGTGCATTTCCTGAAACAGGTTTAATGGAGGGTTTAAAAAGAACACACCATAACGTAATGGCTTTTGGCGGAACGGCCTACGACAAACTTGAAACTGTTTTTAAACTTGGCTTCAAAGGCTTTGCCATCAAGGGTGGATTATGGAGAACAAATGATCCGTTTGCAGAATACATGCGCATCATAGAAAAAGTGGCTGAACTTGAAAAACACTATTCGCAATTTGAATAATATTTTTTTGTGTCAGAACTAGCAGCAATAGCTTTTCAGCAAACAAGTTGGTTGGAGGTGCTGGCAGTTGTCTTCAGTATTAGTTACGTTGTTCTTGCAGCTTATGAAAACAACTGGTGCTGGCCGGCAGCAGTGGTGAGCGCTTTGCTTTACATATATATATGTTTCACAGCAAAACTGTATTCAGAAACAGGCTTGATGATTTTTTATTTGATCATGGCATTTTACGGATGGTGGCAATGGAAAAATAAAAAAACAGGGAACCATGAATTGAAAATTTCAGTTCTTGACAGAAAAACACACCTGATACTTTTGGCCTCAGGTATAGCAATCACTTTCCTGTTTTATTTTGTTATGAAGAATTATACGCGTGCAGTTCTGCCGCTTGAAGATGCAATTGTAACGGCTTTCAGCCTTATTGCAACTTTTATGGTAACTA
>CAMDBK010000246.1 GCA_945889235.1 Chitinophaga pinensis | reverse complement strand
AAGACTGAAGAGCCTCCGGCTTATTACCGAAAAAAAATAATTGAAAATTTTATTTATAAAGGGCCTGTTCTTGAATGGTATCTGCGTGTGAAAATAAGACTGGAAAATGATTATAAAATGTTCAATGATTTTGTTCCTGAAAAAGCTGTTGTGACTGACATTGGCTGCGGTTATGGCTTTCTTTCGTATATTCTTTTTTATCTGAGTGATGACAGAAAAATAACTGGCATTGATTACGATGAGGAGAAAATTGAAGTGGCAAATAATTGTTTTGCAAAAACGGAACGCATCAATTTTGTAAGTGGTGATGCTTCAGCAATGACGTTTGAAAAAAGTGATGTGTTTATTCTTGCTGATATGTTGCATTACCTGACACCAGAACAACAACAAACGTTGCTTGGAAATTGTGTTGCAGCGCTTAATGAAAACGGAATGATAATTATTCGTGATGGTGACAGAGATTTACAGGAAAGACATAAAGGAACTAAGCTTACAGAACTTTTTTCCACAAAAATTATTGGCTTTAACAAGACACAAAACCAATTGTATTTTATTTCACGCAGCGAGATAGAAACCTTTGCAGACAAGCACAACCTGAAAGCAGAAGTTATTGATAACACCAAGCTGACTTCAAATGTTGTGATGGTGTTGAGGAAGTAAAAAATTACTTCACATCCTGCATCAACTTCCGCATCAGTGGTGAAATCACAATCAGAATTACGCCTGCAATTACTGCATACAACGCAAATTGTTTGTAGCCTTCAGTATAGGAAATCAATTTATCCATTGCTGTTGCATTTTCTACATTCGATACAATGCTGGCTCCAAATAATCCTGCAACATATTGTCCGTAAGCGCTGGCAAGAAACCACATTCCCATCATTACACCTTGCAATCTGGTTGGTGATAATTTTGTCATGATAGATAAGCCAATAGGAGATAAACAAAGCTCACCCAGCGTAACGATAAAATAGGCAAGTGTGAAAACATCAAGCGAAGTCATGCCTTGCAGGTTTGCAAAAAAGCGTGTTGCATAAAACGTATAAAAAGCAAAACCAAGAAATAAAAATCCAAGACCGAATTTTACAACGGTATTAGGCTCAATTTTTTTCTTTGCCATTGCAATCCATATCAAGCCAAGGATAGGGGCGAAGATGATGACGAATAAAGAGTTTGCGGAATTATTAACCCCGTTCGGGTCTAAGGTGATGGCGCCAAATAATTTATCAGTCAGGTTGTTTGCAGCAAAGATGTTGAGAGACCCACCAGCCTGTTCAAAGATTGCCCAGAAGACAATAGAGAATAGGATAAATAATAAAGCCGCAATTAGTTTTTTTACTTCTGCTAAGGTGTGTTTGCTCATTTCATAAAACAAATAAATAAGGCTGAAAGGCCCGATGATATACATAAACCAATCAGTATATTGCGTGTTCGCTACCATTTTCATGATCAGCGGAACAGTGAGTAATGCACCGAGGTAAACCACATACTCATACCACTTTTTGCTGTTCTCTGCGTTTTCACCATTTGCAGTCTCAAAAGGTGAAAGTCCGATGGGCCCCATTGATTTGCGTGTGTAAGTAAAGGTGAGCAAACTGATAGTCATAACAACCGCAGCCAACGCGAAAGCAACATTCCAGGTGAGATGTGGCGGAACGATGCTTTGTAAGAAAGTGCCTTTGCCTATTGCGATACAGGCATATCCACCCAGCAAAGCACCAACATTGATACCTGAATAGAACAATGAAAATCCTGCATCTCTTCTCACGTCACCGCTTTTGTAAAGCGCACCAACCATGGTTGAAATGTTGGGTTTGAAAAAACCTGTTCCGATGATGTTGAAACTGATACCGAGAAAGAAAAATTGTTTCGGGTCAACAGCTAAAATACAACTGCCGGTTATCATTAATAATCCACCCCAGAACAATGATTTGCGAAAGCCCAAAATCTTGTCGGCAAACAAGCCACCTATAAATGTGAAGGCATAAACAAATGCCTGCGTTGCGCCATACTGAAGATTGGCAACCTTTTCATCCATGAACAATTGGTTGATCATGAAGAAAGTGAGCATACCGCGCATTCCGTAGAAGCAGAAGCGTTCCCACATTTCACTGAAAAATAAATACCACAACTGTTTCGGGTACTTGCCTTCGAAGCTTTGGATTTGGTCTAAGGTGAGGTTTTGTTGCATGGTAATTTTGTTTTAGTTTCCGTCACCCTGAACTTGTTTCAGGGTCTTTAAATTGAGATGCTGAAACAAGTTCAGCATGACGATATTTTATTGAACATTATTTTCTCTCATTACTCCGTTCAGCCATTTCAGCATCAGGAATAATAATAACGCTGCTGCTGATACCAAACCGAAATTTAAAAGAAAGAAATCTTTTTTGTCTTCAGTGGTTTCCCATAATCCTGAAAGCATTCCTGATAATTTATTTCCTACAGATATAGCCAGGAAAAATCCGCCCATCATCAGCGCAGTGATGCGGGGAGGTGAGAGTTTTGAAACCAACGATAATCCCATAGGCGACAAGCACAATTCACCAACCGTTATTACACCATAAGAAGCAATCAGCCATAACGAACTTGCTTTTGATGTAAGGTCATTACTGGCAGCAACTGCGCCCACCATTACTAAAGCTGAAAGTGCGGTAATCACTAAACCGATTGCAATTTTTGTAGGTGTACTTGGTTCTTTTTTTCTGCTTCGTAACAATCCGAAAACGCCAACAACCAAAGGTGTAAGCACCACTACCCAAAACGGATTGATGGATTGGTACAACTCGGTTGAGTACAATTTTAAATCCGAACCTTTTGCCGGAATTTCATCAGGCGGAAGTGTTGCAAAATATTTTCTTGATTTTTCTAACTGACCAACTTTGCTACCGAATTCAGCTTTCGCTTTCAGCTCTTCCAGAGTTTGTGAAGGCATGCTTTCTTCTTTTGCACGCATAACACTTATTTCAGAATCAAATGTTGCTTTGTCGGCAGAAACAATATCATTGTTCACCACTACCTGCGCCATTCCTATCGGGCTTGCAAGCCCTGAAACATTTTCAGACATTTTGCGGTCGGTATGGTCTTCGGCCCACACGGTTAGTGCATCACCATTCTGGTGGAAGATGGCAAAGAATAAAACAACGCAGGAGAATACTGCCAGCAACGCTTTGATTGCCCGGCTTTCTTTTGCTTCAGATGTAAAGGCCAGATAAATAAAGAAGGAGATAACAGGAATACAGCCGGCAATAAATGCATCATTGGTATCAGTACCTAAAAAATTTCCGGGCATTAAATAACCCAACACACCAAAGACAAACATCGGTAAAACTGTTAAACCTAAAATTTTCAGCGTTGACATATCACCATCTTTTACGGGCTTTATTACATCAACATGTTTTATATGTTTTGTGCCTGATATAAAAATAGCAACACCTATCAGCATTCCCACACCGGCTGCGGCAAAGGCGTATCCCCAGCCATAATTGATGCGCATGTAGGCAGCAACAAAATTGCAGATAAAAGCCCCGAGGTTTATACCCATGTAAAAAATATTGTAGCCCGAATCTTTTTTATCTTTCAGTTTATCGGTGCTGTATAAATTTCCAACCAAGGTTGAAATGTTTGGTTTGAAAAAACCATTGCCGAGAATGATTAAAAATAAAGCAATAAAAAACGTTGTATTACTGTGAACAAAGAGTAAAAAATATCCGGCTGCCATCATTAAACCGCCCATTATAATTGACTTGCGATAGCCTAGCAATCTGTCGGCAATGAGCCCGCCAATAAAGGGAGTTAGGTAAACCAGACCAAGATATGTTCCATAGATATCGGATTTTTTTCCGGGGCTGAATCCCATGCCTCCGTTATTCCAGCCATCGAGCATGTACAATGAAAAAATTCCCAGCATTAAATAATAGCCAAAGCGTTCCCACATTTCGGTACCGAATAAAACCCAAAGCCCCTTGGGATGTTTTGCAGAATTTAGTTCACTCATATTTTTTCTATGTTGATTATAAGGCTGCTAATGTAAATTTTTTAACAAGAAAGATGAGAAACTATTTATATCTTATTTTGTAAAATAAAATTCAAACAGTTTCATGATTAAAATTATTTGTATTATTGTTGCAACGTTGAAACAATAAACTACTTTTGATTTTATGAGTGAAGATAATTCAGTTAGACCTTTACAGACGCTTCTGATGGAAGCAGGAAAAGATACGCCTTTTGTTTCGTTTGATAATGTTTCGGGTAAGTGTGAACTTACCGGACGCTCGTTTCCGCTGAACGCGAAAGGGTATTATATTCCTGTGTTAGACTGGCTCGACCGTTATTCAAAAAATCCTGCTACCGAAACTTCGTTTGTTTTTAAGTTGGAATATTTCAACACACCTTCAAGCAAGTGCATTACTGATATTCTTAAAATATTAAAACTCATGCGCGACAGCGGAAAAAAAATCACTGTTTATTGGTATTACGAAGAAGATGATGTAGATATTCTTGACCTTGGTCACGTGTTCTCACGCACGATTGATATTCCTTTTGAGTTTAAGGAGTACAATTAAAACCTGATGATTGCTAAAATAAAAAGTCCTCTCGCCATAGGCGAGAGGACTTTTTTGTTTTGGGTGGATGATGGGGCTCGAACCCACGACCCTCGGTACCACAAACCGA
>CAMDBK010000245.1 GCA_945889235.1 Chitinophaga pinensis | reverse complement strand
CACGGAAATCTTTTTCTTTCAGTATCAACCCCTGAAACAGAAACTCTTTCAGATCAAAAACTGCACGCTCCCCTTTCGGATAAAAATCCTCGAGGTTAAATTCGGTCAACCCGCTTTGCTGAACTTTATTTATGATTTTGTTTTCCATTCTTTGAATGATGCAAGAACCAAGAGTATAGAAGCAAGATAACCAATTCTTGACTCTTGGTTCTTTACTCTTGCCTCTGTTTTACATAAACCCTAACTCCAACTGTGCTGCCTCACTCATCATCTCTTTTTCCCATGGCGGCTCAAATGTCAGCGTAACTTTTGCTGAGCGTACGCCTTGTACAGAATTTGTTTTTTGCTCCACTTCAATCGGCAATGATTCAGCAACAGGACAAGAAGGTGAAGTCAGTGTCATCACTACTTCCACTCCATATTCATCGTCAATTTTGATTTCATAAATCAACCCTAGCTCATAAATATCCACCGGAATTTCAGGGTCATAAACCGTGCGCAGAATATCTATAATGCGTCCTTCCAGTTCTTTCTTGTCGGTATGAGTAGGAGTTGTTGGGTTGTCTTTTTCTGTTGCTTCCATGTTGTTAAAGCATTTTTGTTTTTAAAGCAAGCGCGTAGAGTTTCATTTGTTTTATCATCGAAACCAAACCGTTTGAACGTGTTGGCGAAAGATGTTCTTTTAATCCGATCCGGTCAATGAAACTCAAATTTGTATTAATAATATCATCAGGTGTCTGGTGTGAAAGCACACGAATAAGTAATCCGATTATTCCTTTTGTAATGATTGCATCGCTGTCTGCGGTGAATACTATTTTATCACCTTCAAGCTGTGCATAAAGCCATACACGGCTCTGGCAGCCGCGAATCAGATTTTCATCTATTTTATATTTTTCGTCAATCAATGGCAATGATTTTCCCAACTCAATAATGAACTCGTATTTCCCCATCCAGTCATCATAGTAACCGAATTCTTCAATGATACCTTCTTCTATTTCTTTTATTGTTGCCATTTATTTAAACATGTCAATGACTTTATGCAATCCTTTTACTAGCACATCCACCTCTTCTTTTGTGTTGTAAAATGAAAATGATGCACGCACTGTTCCTGAAATTTTGAATCTGTCCATCAGCGGTTGTGTGCAGTGATGTCCTGTGCGAACCGCTATACCCATCTTATCTAAAATAACTCCGGCATCATACGGATGAATGTTATCTAGCAGAAAAGAAATTACTGAAGCGCGTTCTTTTGCCTTGCCTATAAATTTTATTCCCGGAACAGTGTTAAGTTGTTGCAGTGCGTATTCTGTAAGTTCATGTTCGTAAGCTGCAATGGTTTCAATTCCGATAGAATTGATGTAATCTATCGCTGCACCAAAAGCAATTCCACCAGCAATGTTAGGTGTGCCGGCTTCAAACTTATGAGGTAACTCGTTATAGGTTGTTTTTTCAAACGTTACTGTTTTAATCATATCGCCACCGCCCTGATAAGGTGGAATTGAATTCAATAATTCTTCTTTTCCGTAAAGTACTCCAACACCTGTTGGTCCATACATTTTATGCGCAGAGAACGAATAGAAATCACAATCCAGATCTTTCACATCTACTGTTGTGTGATGAATTGCCTGTGCGCCATCAATCAAAACAGGAATGCCTTTTTCATGTGCTGCTGCAATAATTTCTTTCACCGGATTTACTGTCCCTAATGAATTAGAGATATGAGTAACAGCAACAATTTTTGTTTTTTTAGAAAGCAACTTTTTGTATTCATCCATCATCAATTCACCATCATCGTTGATGGGAATAACTTTCAGTTTTGCTTTTTTTTCCACGCACAGCATCTGCCAGGGAACAATGTTAGAATGATGTTCCATTGCAGAGATTAATACTTCATCCCCTTCATTAATATGTGTTCTGCCAAATGAAAAGGCAACAAGGTTAATGCTGTCGGTTGTTCCTTTTGTGAAAATAATCTCATGCGATTTATCTGCGTTGATAAATGCACGAACTTTTTCTCTCACCACTTCATAAGCGGAGGTAGCTTCCTGACTTAATGTGTGCACACCACGATGGATATTAGCATTTTCATAGGAGTAATATTTATTCGTAGCATCAATAACACTTTGCGGCTTTTGTGAAGAAGCGCCATTATCAAAATATACCAATGGTTTTCCGTTTACTTTCCGCGAAAGAATTGGAAAATCTTTTCTGATTTTCTCAATATCTAAAACGTTTTTATGTTGTGCGACAGCAGTCATTATTCTCCTAATTTTTTATGAATCAAGGCTTCGAGGTAATCTCTCAACGCATTGATACGTATGGTTTGCATCACATCATTAACAAATGCGTGCAATAATAGTTTTCGTGCACTTTCTATTCCCAATCCGCGGGCACGTAAGTAAAACAAAGCATCCTCATCAATCTTTCCGGTAGAAGAACCATGTGAGCATTTTACATCATCAGCATAAATCTCCAGCTGAGGTTTTGCATTGATGGTAGCATCATCACTCAACAAAATATTTTTTGAGCTTTGATACGCATTCGTTTTTTGCGCATCACGCTGCACAAATATTTTACCATTGAAAATGCCCGTTGACTTTCCGTCCAGTATCCCTTTATAGGTCTGGTTGCTCTCACAGTGCGGCTTACGGTGGTCAACCAGGGTGTGGTTATCCACATGCTGCGTTTCTGAAGTGATGAATAATCCGTTCAGATGCGATTCGCAATTTTCTCCGTTCAATGCAATATTCAGGTTATTGCGCACCCAGCCTCCGCTCAGCGTTACCGTGTTGGTATCGAAATGAGAATTGCGTTGCTGTGATGCAGAAACAGTATTGATCTGCTGACCGTTTTCACAATCATTCTGCAGGCGGTAATACTGAACCTTTGCGTTCTCATCAATTGCAATTTCCGTTACTGAAGTTGTGATAGCTTTAACAGGAAGGTCATGCGTTTCAAATGTTTCAACCAATTGCACTTGCGCACTTTTTCCAACAACAAAAAGATTTCTTGGAAAGAATAATGTACTCTCTTTAGCAATAATTAAATTGATAATATGAATTGGTTTTTCAACTACAGCATTATCGGGAACGCTAATAAAAACGCCATCCGCAGCATAAGCCGTGTTCAATGCAATGAATGCGTCTGAATTAATATCAGCACAGGTTGAAAAATGCTTTTCAATTAATTCAGGATGTTTTTCAAATGCTTTTTGCAGTGATGAAACGACAACTGATTTGTCGAGATTATTTAAAGAAGACAATTCTTCAGAGAAAAATCCATTGACCAAAACAACGATGTGTGCATCAAGGGTTGGGATGAGGTATTTCTCAATTGCGAATTGCGAATTGTAAATTGCGGATTGCGTGAAATTTTCCTGAAATAATTTCTGAACGTTTGAATATTTGTATTCTTCGTTTTTTCTTGCGGGAATGCCAAGAGCAGAGAATGATTCAATTGCTTTCAGACGAATGCTTTGAACAAAAGAATTTCCGGGAAGCGTTTTTTTTACTGCTTCAAAATCCGAAACTAATTTTTCGGTTGGTGATATTTTTTCAGCAGTGATCATGCCTCAACTACTTCTTTTTTAATCCAGTCGTATCCTTTTTCTTCCAGTTCTAATGCAAGTTCTTTTCCGCCCGACTTCACAATTTTTCCGTCATATAATACGTGAACAAAGTCAGGAACGATATAATCCAAAAGCCTTTGATAGTGTGTAATAACAACAAACGAGCGATCCGCTGAACGCAATTTATTCACGCCATTGGCAACAATGCGCAATGCATCAATATCGAGTCCGCTGTCGGTTTCATCAAGTATGGCAAGTGTTGGTTCCAGCACAGCCATTTGAAAAATCTCGTTACGCTTTTTTTCTCCTCCTGAAAAACCTTCATTCACTGAACGACCTGCCAATGAGCCTTGCAACTCAACCAATGCCTGTTTTTCTTTTATCAGTTTTAAAAAGTCTTTTGCTTCAATAGACTTAAGCCCTTTGTAAGCACGGATCTCGTTGATAGCAGTTTTGAGAAAATTGATATTGCTCACTCCGGGAATTTCAATCGGGTATTGAAAAGCAAGAAACAAACCTTCACGTGCTCTCACTTCGGGTGACATGTCTAACAGATTTTTCCCGTTGAAAGATACTTCACCACCGGAAACAATATAATCTTCTCTACCAGCCAAAACATTTGATAACGTGCTTTTTCCCGAACCATTTGGGCCCATGATGGCATGGACTTCTCCGGCTTTCACTTCAAGGTTAAACCCTTTGATAATTTCTTTTCCTTCTATTCCGGCCCTTAAATTTTTAATACTCAGCATGTGTAATTCGTAAATTCGTTTTAATTCGTTATTCGTTGATGTCTATCCTACACTTCCTTCTAAGCTAACTGCCAGTAATTTTTGTGCTTCTACAGCAAACTCCATTGGTAATTGGTTAAATACTTCTTTGCAATAACCGTTTACAATCAAGCCAATTGCTTTTTCAGTATCAATGCCACGTTGCTTGCAATAAAAAATTTGATCTTCTCCTATTTTTGAAGTGGTTGCTTCGTGCTCCACCACTGCAGTTTTATCCTTTATCTCGATGTATGGAAAGGTATGTGCACCGCATTTATCACTCATCAGCAATGAATCGCATTGAGAAAAATTACGGGCATTTTTTGCACCTTTATTGATACGCACTAATCCGCGATAGCTGTTGTTGC
>CAMDBK010000244.1 GCA_945889235.1 Chitinophaga pinensis | reverse complement strand
TGTTTAATGGCGCTGCGCCTCCTGCACATTCGTTTCCAAACTGGGGCGCATTTGATGTTCAACTGATTGTTACATCACTGGGAAGCTGCAAGGATACGCTTGTTCAGACAATTGCTGTTTACCCTGTTCCTGTTCCTGATTTTGTTGCAACTACTGTTTGTATGGGCACTGCAACAAGTTTTACCGACCAGAGTGATATTGCTTTCGGAAGCGTTGAATCATGGACTTACAATTTTGATGACAACGGTGTTATTACCAACAATACAAATCCGCTTTATACCTTTTCCACTTACGGAACATTTGATGTGAACCTTCTTGTCGCCAGTGATTTTGGCTGCGAAGAAGATACCACATTCACGGTGCGTGTTCATCCGGTTCCTGTGGCGGATTTCAGCGCCACTGCTGTTTGTCTGAATGCTGCAACTGATTTTACAGATGAGTCAACTATTCCGCAGGGAAGTATAACAGGATGGGACTGGAGCTTCAATGACGGAGGAGTTTCGGTGCTTCAAAATCCTTCACATACATATCCTACTGCCGGAATTTTCAATGTTAATCTTTCTGTTACTTCAGATAGTGGTTGTGTGAATGATGTTATTAAACCTGTTGAAGTTTATCCTCTTCCTGTTGTTAATTTTACATCCGATATTGTTGTAGGATGTCAGCCGCTTCCTGTTAATTTTACTGACCTTTCTATTATTTCACCCGGTTATAACATTGTGTGGTGGCTTTGGGATTTTGGTGACGGAGTTACTTCCGGTGCTCAAAACCCTTTACATATTTATGAAACAGCAGGGGTATTTGATGTTGCGCTTCAGGCAAAAACATCTAATGGATGTTCTGTAACGGATACAGTTTATTCAATGATAACGGTTAATCCTAAGCCTGTGGCGGCATTTGCATCAACACCGCAACGCGCTGAAATCATTTATCCATACATTGAGTTTAATGATTTATCATCAGGTACCAATCAGTGGCAATATGATTTTGGTGACAGCACCAATTCTGCTTTGCAGGAGCCCGATCATTTTTATCCTGATACAGGGACCTATGTAGTTCAGCAGATTGTTACAAACCAGTTTGGCTGCAAGGATACTGCATACTTCACTATTTATATTGACCCGAGTTTTACTTTTTATATTCCCAATAGTTTTACTCCAAATGAGGACGGAAAAAATGATTATTTCTTTGGCTCAGGAATAGGAATTACAGGATATGAGATGCGAATTTTTAATCGCTGGGGCGAAGAAGTTTTTTCTTCATTTAATGAAAATAAAAAATGGAATGGTATTGTTACCAAGTCCGGTAAATTAGCAGTTCAGGATGTGTATACTTATAATTTCAGAGTGAGGGATATTTATGAAAGTTATCACACTTACATAGGAAGAGTAACTGTACTGAGCGGAGAGCCTGATTGATTCTGATTACAAGAATTACTGAACTACAATTTTTTCGGAAAATTGTTTGTTGCCCATTTTAATTTGCACATTGTAAATCCCCGAAGCAAAATTTCCCACTGCTATTTTTTCGTTTACAATTCCGGGTGTGTAATTTTTAGTCAGAGATTTTACCAATTGTCCCTGTGCATTATAAACTTCAAAAAGAATTGCTGCATTTTCTTCCAAAGTTAAATTGATGAACACCTCACCCGATGAAGGGTTAGGATAAATGCTAACTCCGCTTTGATTTTCAATCGTATTAATTCCAGTGCCTTGCGAAGGTTCAACAGTTAATAAAACCATTGGCTGTCCGTCACTCCAGTCGCCCATTCCGTGCTGCTCAGGAGTATCACCAAAAGCATAGTTGCAGTTTTGTCCGTAGAATGAGCAATCCATTAGTGCATCCAATAATTTCCAGTAGCAGAAATAATCCACTGCATCGGTTTTGGCTCCGGCTACACATACAATTGTAAACAAATTGCTTTCACCGGTATCATAGGTATTATCCACGCTGCAAGGCTCAAAATGTGTCGAGCCAATGGCAGGACTTCCATGACTATCCGAATGATGCGTGATTAAATTTTTGTGTGAAGTAGATGTATTGATTGTTGAATCCATCAGAAAATGTCCGAAGGTTGTTCCCACAATTGCATCGTTATCGCCAACCACTATCAGCAGGTTCATATCAGCAGGCATAACAGCGTAGTTTGGTAAGCGCGTGTTGGTAGTGTTATCGGTATATCCCTGGCACGCGAATACCGCTTTGGGAACAGGAAAACCTGAAGTGGCGGCAAGTATCGCCATGTTGGCGCACATCAGTCCGCCATAAGAATGTCCGCCAATAACCACCTTATCAAGGCGCGGTTTAACATGCCCCGGAAGTGCAAGCGTATCGAACGCATTTACAATTCCGGTAATGCAATTTGCATTGAATTCAGAAGTGGGAACCTGTGCATCTTTATCCTGGTATTTCGGATAAATAACAATGTTTCCCTGTTTCACCAGGTGATTGATCCATGCACCATAACCGTGAGGGCTAACCAATGCAAGTCCGTGAATAAAAATCACCACGTTAGCTGAATCGGGAGTAGGGTTGGAGGGTTCAAAAATATAGAAGCCGTCAGGGTTGGTGGCGTAGTTATGAAAGATTACATCGCTGTGGATATACTCTGTTCCGCCCGGACCGCTTGTAGGTTGAGTGGGCTGCGTTTGTGAAAATAATTGCTGACTGAAAATCAGCGCAAGAATAATTGACGAAAATTGCTTCATAGTAAATGAATTTTTCCGAAAGATAAGAAAGTGTTTGAATTAGTGATTAAACCCTTGTTGAATGAACAATTAGCAGTTGATAAAACCACATACACGTGTACTATTACAAATGATTAAATCTTTCTATTTGTGAAACTAATACAACTACTATGAGAAGCAAACTGAGAAATACTGAGCATTCAAAGTCACTTATGGACAAAATAATTTATGGTGCGACAGTTATATTAATTTCATCGCTTGGTGTTCTTTCACTGATGTCTTTCCTGAAAGACATCTAGTAACTTTTGCCTTTTCAATTTACTCAGGCATATACACAGGCTCCAGTGCCAGCGGCTGCTTTAGTTTTGCAAGGCTGTCGATTCCTGAAATAACTTCAATGTTTATTCCGTCTGAAAGTCCTGTTTTGATATAACGTTTTTCAAACGTTTGCGGAGCGGTTTCCACTTCCACAAAAGCAGAATCTTTTGAAAATGTAATCAGGCTTTCGGGAATAGCAAGAACGCTGTCGCGCTTGTCTAACACAATATCCGCGTTTGCGCTGTAACCTGAACGGATAAAGACAGAATCTTTCAATGTGATTGCTGCTTTAATTTCAAACTTAATAGCGCCTTTGTCTTCAACACCTTTTGGCGCAATGAACTCCAGTTTTGCCTTAAATGATTCTTTTTCAATCGCTCCTATGTTTAGCAGCATTTCCATTCCTGTTTTTATTTTTCCGACTTCTGATTCATCTACCTTTCCCTGAAAAATCATTTCGCCTAAATCAGCAACTGTGGCAATGGTTGTACCTTCGTTAAATGTATTGCTTTCAATTACAGAACTGCCTACTTTAATCGGAACATTCAGCACAGTGCCGGTTACCGTTGCACGAATCATGGTGTTGGAAATTTCTCCTGATTTTTTGGTGGCTCCTTCTTTTATCAACGCCAGATTGTTTTCGGCAGTATTCACTTCTTCAGTGGCATTATTAAGTGATAATTTATAAGGTCTGTATTCGGTTTCGGCAATTACGCGCTGCTCAAATAATTTCTTTTGTCTTTCGTGCGCAATCTGCGCATCTTCCAGTGTAATTTTTGCACGACTGAGGCGGCTTTCCGCTTCATTGAGACGAACCATATCGGGAATGATTTTTACTTTGGCAATCACATCACCTTTCCTCACTTTTTTTCCTGCCTCAACATAAAGCTCATCAACAATTCCTGACACTCTTGACTTGATATCAATCTCCCTGCGCGGAACAACCGAACCTGTTGCAACAGTTTTCATAACAATGTTTGTTACAAAAGCTTTGGATGTAGTAAACACTACGGGCTTCTCTTCATTTTTCTTGTAGAGGTAATAAAGTGTTCCGCCAAAAATTCCGAGGATGATTAATAAGACAATAATTCTGATTGCGATTTTCATAATTTGTTTGGGTGTTAATATGTTCTGTGTATATGTTTATGCTGTCACTTCGAGCGTAGTCGAGAAGTTTTAATTTATTAGTGTCTCGACTACGCTCGACATGACATTCTCCATTCTTAATTCTCCATTCTTCATTTATTATTCAGCCCTTAATGCTTCTACGGGTTTAATTTTTGTTGTACGGTATGCAGGAATTATTCCTGCCAGAATTCCTGCAATAACCAATGCTGTTAATGCTTTCAGTGCTATACCTAAATCAACGGTAGGGTTGGTAAATACTTCTGTATCTACTTCAAATTCCACTAAGCCCCAGGCGACTAATTCAAGTAAACCCACACCGGCAACCAGACCGAAATATCCTGCAACAAAAGTGAGAATTACCGATTCAAACATTACCTGATTAATGATGGTTGAAGGAGTTGCACCGATAGCTCTTTTTATTCCGATTTCTTTTGTTCGTTCTTTAATAATAATGAGCATGATGTTACTGATACCAATAACGCCTGCAAGCAATGTTGCGCCCCCGACAAAAATGGTAAGCCACCTGATTCCGCTGAATACACCGGTCATCTGGGCAAATTCTTTTTCAGCATTGAATGA
>CAMDBK010000243.1 GCA_945889235.1 Chitinophaga pinensis | reverse complement strand
TTTCAAAATGCTTTTCAGGTAAATATAGTTCCGCCAATGAACTTACAGCATCACTACTGTAATCATTAATTGAACGAATTACACCGTATTCGCAAATATGATAGGATTCCTTTTTCAATTTATGATTCTGCTATATTTTTAATATAAATTGAAGTGAAGAATTCTGCCGTGATAGAATCATAGTCTTCATTTACAATTTTCTCGTTGATTGTGTAAAGAATTTTTTCCTCAAAACCATCCACTTCTTTTCCAAACATTTTCCTTTGTTCTGATGTTGATTTTGCAATAACAATTCTGTTACCTGCTGTCTTACCAAATTCTTTATTGTCACCCAATACAAGCTGAATTTTTTCGTAATCACCATAAAAATATTCCTCAAGTAATGGAATTACTTTGTTTCTGAATGCTGAACATAAATCATTTTTTGTCACCACATTTATAAAATATGCATGTCCAAGCAAGTGGTCTTTATCTAGGAGAAACTCAATACGACTATTCATCATTTGAACTAAATCTTGTAAATTGATTCCTTCAACATCTTCTGATAATAGAGTAGAATCTGCAGTGTATTCAAAAAACGTAAATCTTCTGCGTAATGCGGTATCAATTAAAGCAATAGATCGGTCTGCAGAATTCATTGTTCCAACAATGTAAACATTGCTTGGAACTCCGAACATATCATCACCATCAGCTCCAGAGTATGTGAGTTTTGTTCTTAGTTCTTCGCTTGCTCCAATTCGTTTTGAATCTTCAATCAATGTGATTAATTCACCAAATATTTTTGAAATATTTCCTCGATTTATTTCATCTATGATTAAAACGAAGTTTTTATTAGTGTTGTCCTCTTCTTCAGTTTGAAGCTTATATGTTTTAACTATGTAATCTGCGATGGCTGTCGTGTAAGTTTTCCAATCATCCACTATTCCATTTTCTATGAAATTACGTATAACCTTTTTTGTCACAGTCATTTCAGTGGCAGTTGTTGTCTTTGGAATTGCAACACAACTACCATTTGAATTTATTTTAACGGTAAATGGTTTACCTTGTTTTAAAGATTTTAACTCAAGATTATTTCCTGCCTCCGTAACATCGTCAATGAAATCTTTGTAAATTTCATCGAAGTTTTTATAAGATTTTTTCTCGGTTGCCTTAAGACAAAGTTTCTTGAAAATACCATCTTCTATATCATATTCAACATTTCCTCCATTCACAGAAGGTTTAATTCCTTCTACAAATTCTTCGTAGGAATATGATTGATGAAATGTAACAAATTGAATTTGCCCTTCTGAAATTAAGGCATCAAACTCGTCTTTGATTTGCTTTCTCGTCATTCCTACTAAGTCACTTCCTTTTACAATTGACAATGCGTGATTAACTGCATTGTGTGTCTTTCCTGTGCCTGGAGGGCCATATAGGATTTGGTTTAAAGGCTGATTTGATAAAGGAGTTGCTGGTATTGATTCAGTTTCTTCGACAACTCCACTAACTCCATGAAGTTTATCTCTATTCAGTAAATAGTAATGTATGAATTCAGGTCGGAAACAGTATACAATGTTGTCTCTAAATTTGTTTGAAACGAATCCTTTAAACTTGGCCTCTTGAAAAAGATCTATATTGATTCCTCTGATGCTAGGATTTGAGGTATAGTTAGTATTTGCATCTATTGGCCAAACAGCAATTGTATAATCTTTTAATTGGTCGATAGATTGGTAGCAATAAACACCAAGGATGATATTTTCAATGCCATCTTCAATTACTCTAGGGTCTTTGCCGTTTAGTTGTATTTTTTTCTCTTTCTCATTTCTACTTTCGTTTCTGATATTTCCTAAAAAAACATTGTATTTTTTTCGGAACTGAATAACATCATTGCTTAATTCAATGAGCCATTTGCACCCATCCTCACTTAATATGTTACAAGTATAATTATTTTGAGTAAACAGTTCTGTTAGAAATGTTCTAGCATTAGGTATACTTTGCCAATCACCAGAGTAATCAACAATAAGTCCTAAATTATTAAGTTCTTTTCTCATATTATTTTTTTAATTTTATTTGCAAAAATTTCCGCTATCAAAGGTGGTACAGCATTTCCTGTTTGTCTCCATTGTTCTTTAAAGTCTCCTTTTAATATGTAATTGTCATCAAAAGTTTGAAGCCTCTTAATTTCTTCGATTCTTAAAAATCTGTTGCGCCAATGGAATGGACCTTGATTATTAGAAAAGCTTGCCTGAATTGTCCAAGATGGTCTATCTGGCGACAATTTTAGTAAAAATGTCCAATACCTAGATTTCCATTTAAATAAAGGTTTTTTACACCCTCTTTTTTCAGTAAAAAAAAGATAATTATTTCCCGGAGGAATTATTTTTAATAATTCGTAATCCTTAGAACCAGGTTTTTGTTTTTTTTCTTCTGGTAAAATAAAATCAAAATCAGACAAGACATCTTTACATGTTACCCAACCAGTCTTTTTATTTGTGCCTTTTTCATTATGGGTTTCTTCAGGAAAAACAAATTCCCCTATTGATTTTTTCACTCCAACACAAATAAATCTTTTTCTGGTCTGAGGCACGCCATAATTTGCAGTATTTATAACCTTATACGTTATGTTATATCCCAGTTTATCAGATTTTTCTATGAGAAAATTTAAAGCTTCTTGATGCGTTTTAAACATGAAACCGTCAACATTTTCAAATAGAAAAACTTTGGGATTTACCTCCTTTATAACTCTGAAATATTCAGGAACTGCAAAACCAGCTCCTTCATCTTCAAGTCCTTTCTTTTTTTCAGTTAAATAATGCCTAGTTTGGCTATATGGTGGACAAGGAGGACCTCCAATTACTACATCGATTTTACCCTTATACTTTTTAAATGATAGATTTCTAATATCGTCATGAATTACTTCGCCTGCAATGTTATTTTCAACAAGTGTTTCGCATGCTTTACCCCAATTATCTGTAGCTACTACGGTCTTAAACCCAGCTTTCTTAAAGCCCAAATCTAAACCACCGCAACCTGCATATAAACTAATAACCTTATAGCTTTTCATTAAATATTTTCAGTTAAGTATTCAATTATTTTTTTACCAAGCAAAGGAGGTACTGCATTTCCTATTTGCTTATGAATTGATCTTCGACTTCCTACAAAGTGATAATCTTCAGGAAAAGTTTGGATTGCTGCAATCTCTTTCATTCTTAGTCTTCTTGAATTCCAATGAAATGGACCTTCCCAATGCCCAGGGGATGATATTATTGTCCATGATGGTTGTAATGGATGCAGTTTAAGAAGAAAAGTCCAGTATCTTTTACCTGCAATAAATTTCGGATTAGAATATCCCTTTCTTTCTGTTAAGGCAATATAGTTACTACCAGGAGGAACAGCCAATAGGTCTTCAAAATATTTCCCTTCTGTAGAGTCATAATCATCGGAGTACATAATATTATCATATTTACCTATCCAGTCAATTACCCTTTCGTACGGTTTTAATTTTGGGTTCAACATTATCTCCTTTTCAGAGCCGTGTGTTTTTATCAATTCTGTTTTAAACTGTTTTTTAGACGCCACTATAAATACTCGTTTCCTTTTTTGGGGTATGCCAAATTCGATTGCGTTTACCTTGCATATTTTATAATTATAACCTAATTTTTCAATTGCAATGACTAAATCATCAACCGCATGAATATTCTTTGGGTGTAATATACTTTCGACATTTTCAAGAACAAATCCGTTTGGTTTAACTTCGCTAATTAATCTTAAATAATTTCCTATCATATTTCTTGGGTCGTCCGCACCCAATCTATTCTCATGAGTTCTCCAATAACCTGCCTTTGAGAAAGGTTGACAGGGAGGCCCTCCAACTAGAATTAATTTATCGGGGTTATTATTTTTAATTATTGTTTTGTATTCATTACCCGTGATATCTTTTATGTCTTTATGCAAATGAACAGAGCTAGAAAAATATTTGTTTGCTCTCATGGTTGCTACAGAATCTTTATCAAAATCTAAACTAGAAATCACTTTTACACCTGCTAATTGAGTTCCTATATCTAGTCCACCTGCACCAGAAAATAGGCCAATGGCATTTATTTTGCTTTCAGCAATTAATTCCGAATCACTGTTTACATTATAGATTCTTTGATTATATTTTATGCCAATAAAATCTTTTTTTGTAATAGCTCCAAAATCCTCTTCAAAAAGTTTAATCTGAGGTTCTTCAACTAATGACAATGACTCCTTAGGAAGTTTATATGTGATTGCTTTAGTGCTTATCATTCTTCTTGTGATATTTAATTTTTTCTTCTGCTACTTGCATTGCTCGTAAAGCAAGGTCTTCATTTTGAACTTCATAATATAGTTTGTCTGAAAGCCAAGCTATTATTACTTCATTCTTTTGGTCTTTATAAAAGTTAGCAAGCGATTTCACCTGCTCTTTTGTCGGCATGCGTTTGTCCTGCTCAATTTTACTCAAGATAGTTGGGTCAAGCGAAAGTTTTGCTCCAACCTCTCTAAGCAATAGTCCTTTTGCTTCTCGTAATTCTCTTAATGTCGTCCCAATTGTTTTCAATGTGCTTTCTTTTGACTTGACAAATATTGGCAAATGTAAAAATTATTTTTAGAAAAATGGTCAAAAGTTGCCTCCAAATTTTCAACATTCCACTTGTCGGGTGGTGGGTGGGCTTTGGGTGCGGTTGGGCAAAATTAAATGTGGTGTTTTTGTGTCGGCAAGTGC
>CAMDBK010000242.1 GCA_945889235.1 Chitinophaga pinensis | reverse complement strand
CAATATTGATATTTTTCTTGACAATAATTTGTGTTCCGTTTACAGAAACATTCACCATCTGAAAATCCTTGATGGCTTTTGCAATTGCTTCTATAAATATAGGCGTAAAGGTCAGCTTCTCCCCTTCCCGTTTTTCAAATTGGTCTTTCCACTTGTTGCGCCACAAAACAATATTAGTAACATCAGCTTCAACATACGAAGTAACGTGAGGTGAAGTGTGTTTGCTCATTACCATGTGTTCAGCAATCAACTTGCGCATGCGGTCCATTTCTATAATTTCGTCACCGGCACCAATGCTTACAGCTGGTTTATGAGCAACAGGTGTGGAAACAACCGGGTGTGAAACATCGGATTTTGTTGGTTGCTTCTCACTTTCAATCTTTGCTCGCTCAGATGTGCCCCGCACATCTGCCGTGCTCGAAGTGACAGACTTTCCACGATTTGGCAAATAACCAAGAATATCATTTTTGGTTACGCGACCTTCTTTTCCGGTTCCCGGAATTGCATCGAGTTCTTCTTGCGCGATTCCTTCTTTTTGGGCAATGTTGCGAACAAGAGGGGAATAAAACCTTGACGACAGTCCATAGTCCACAGTCAATAGTTTAGATGCAACATCTGTTTGAGTTGATTTTGAAATAACTTTTGTTTGGAATTCGTCTTGTTTCGCTGTTGTGACTGTGGACTGTGGACTATGGACTATCTGCTCGCTTTCACTTCCAATCAAGCAAATAACCTTGCCAACTTGTACAGTTTCGCCTTCAGCAAACATCAGTTTTAAAATCTTTCCTGAAGCTGGTGCTGGAACTTCTGAATCGACTTTATCAGTGGCAATCTCCAACACACTTTCATCGGCTTCAACTGTGTCTCCTTCTTTTTTCAGCCACTTGATGATGGTAGCTTCTGCAACACTTTCGCCCATTTTAGGCATTATCATTTCAGTATTTGGCATCAGAAAAATTGAGAATTATATATTCTTGGTGGGCAAAAGTAGAGATTATTATGAATTTAATCTCATTCACATTTTATGGGCTTAAGAAAATAAAAAATGAATTTACTACAAACTACAAAATCCTGATTTATTGATTTTGGAAATCAATATGAAAATCCTTTTTAAGAATATCAACTAGTATTTGCTGGCCTAAAGGTTTCTGATAATAACGTACAACATCATTTACCAAAGATGTTTTAATATCCTCTATACTTGAAGATGATGTAAGGTGTGCGATTGTGGTTCTGTTTTGATTGAATGACGGGATATCCATAATAGCCGATACAAGCTCGTGGCCATTCATCTTAGGCATATTTATGTCAACAAAAATCAGGTCTGTAAAATCGTATTTTACTTCTATTTGCTTTAAATAATCCAATGCTTTTTCGGCTTCTGTAAAAAACAAAGCTTCTTTAGCAAAGTTCATTTTTTCTACAACATATTTATGATATTCTGTTGTTGGAATATCATCATCAATAAACATAACCTTATTTATTTTTTCCATACAATTTGCTTCTTTAATATTTGTAACTAAACGATTGTATCTGCGTTTTGTTCTGGAAATAATAAAAAAATGAAGATACCTGCACTACCAAAAAATGAAACCGATAGGCTTGACGCACTTTTCAGTTATGATATACTTGATACACTTCCAGAAAAAGATTATGACGAAATAACCCAACTTGCTTCTGAAATTTGCAACACTCCAATTTCGCTTATAAGCCTTATTGACCCTAAAAGACAATGGTTTAAATCTCATCACGGACTTGGGGCAACTGAAACACCAAGAGACCTTGCGTTTTGCGCGCATGCGATTTTAGAGCCCAGTGAAGTGTTTACTATTAATGATGCATTTAAGGATGATCGTTTTTTTGACAACCCTTTGGTTGTTGGTGACCCACATGTAATTTTTTACACAGGAGTTCCGTTGGTAAATTCTGATGGAATTGCTTTAGGAACTCTATGCACAATTGACCACAAGCCAAGAAAATTAACTGAATCACAAATAAATTCATTGAAAACTCTTGCTCACACGGTTGTAAATTTGATGGAACTCAGAAAGTCAAACATTGCTTTACAAAAGACAAAAGAAGACCTTGAAAACAGAAATAAAGAACTTGAAAAATTTGCTTATGTAATGTCTCATGACATAAAATCTCCATTGATAAATATTATGTCGTTTTCAGGTTTATTGAAAACAGATTATTCATCAAACTTTGATGATAAGGGAAAAAAATATGTGGATTATCTTCACCAGTCTTCACAGAAATTAAATACGATGGTTGATGGCTTACTCTCTTACTACCGGGGCGATAGAATGTTGTCAAACGCAAACGAAACGTTCAATATGAGTGAATTAATTCAATCAGTTGTAAGTCTTTTAGATGCGCAAAATGATTCTAAAGTAAGTTATCCAAAAAACAATATTCAAATAAAAACGAACAAGATAGTTCTTGAACATATTATACTCAATTTACTAAGCAACAGTCTTAAGTATAACGACAAAGAATTAATTCAGATTGAGGTTGACTTCAGTGAAGATGCCAGCTTTTATATTTTTTCAGTAACGGATAATGGGCAAGGTGTTAAAAAAGAATACTGGGATAAAATTTTCAATCTCTTTACAACATTAGGAGATAAAGACCGTTTTGGAAATACAGGAACAGGAATTGGTTTATCTGCAGTAAAAAAATTTGTTGAAGCCCAAGGCGGAAGCATTGATTTTTATTCTGAACCCGGAAAAGGAACTACCGTAAAGTTTACTCTAAAAAAAGTAAAATAAATTACCGTCCCATATCCCTCAATCCTTTCCACATTATATTAATGTCGTTCCAAATGCGATAATCTTTTGCATAAAGCATATTCAACTTTTGAATAGTTGAAACATCTACCAATTGTTTGTCCAGCGCATCAAGGGGATTCAAAATTCCTGTTTTTATTTTTGGAAGATTCCATTGCCTTTTATTTCCTTCGTGAGGAAAATAATAACCCACCCATGAAAGTTTTCCAAACAAAACCAGAAAACAGTTTCGGATTAACCCTAATGGTTTATCAACAAAAAAAAGAATAACGGGAAAAAGCAAAAGCAGTTTAATACTGCTGATAATATCCAGCATCCGTTTATTGCGTTTGTTAACTGTTTTAGTGATGGAATTAATATCAATCACGTATAATTCACCCGGAGAATTTATTGAGTTACTTCCAATGATATAAAGGCTTTCAGGTGGTGCAATTTTAAATTCAACATCAGGATTGGATGATGATGACATTTTATCTATTATTACTTGCGAAGGCAAATCTTTTGCGCAAAAAATCACTTCGTTGATTTTATAAATTTCAATAATTTCAGAAAGTTGTGACAGCGTTCCGATGTAATCTGCGTTATTATTTTCGGTTGTTTCCGGAGGTGAAACAAATCCTGTAAAAGCAGGCTGAACTTTCGCTTGATTCAGCAAACCTCCTACTCTTTTTGCTTCTTCTTCTCTGCCAATTATTACAATGCGTTTATTCTCTCCTGCGCTTAAATCAAAACCTTTCAGTTTCATAAAATGAAAAAGCAAACGCAAAGCAAGCATGGAGAAAATTGCCCACAAAGTTCCGAGCAAAATCAGCGCACGCGAAAAACGATACTGCTCAGGGAGCAGCGCATAAATAACCAAGATAACTGCAGTTCCTATAAAAATTCCGCGAACAATTTTTGATGCTTTCACGGGTTTGTCGTAACCGGCACTCAGAAAAACTGAAAACAACCAAACGCCAATATACATAGGCACTACAACAAATAAAAACTCAGGCGGATAATGCACACCCTCTCTCACTTTCACAGTTTCTTCCCAGTAGTTTGCAAGAAAATAAAGACCTGAGAAAAGAAGTAAAGCATCAATTGCAGGAACAAAAATCATTTCTGCAAATCTCTTCAGAATTGCCGCTCCTGCTCTGATGTAAATAGCAATGTTTATTAGAAAAGAAAAAGTCTTTGCATTTTGATGCGAGAAGTGTTTACGTGCAAAAATTATCATCGCGTTGTAAAACACAAACACAAAATTTACGCTGCTCTTCTTTGTGCTTTCACCTTTGTAATGAATAATGCGTGCTTCTGGGAAATAATAATTTTTCCAGCCGCCTTTGATGATGCGGTATGACAAATCAATATCTTCACCATACATGAAAAAGTCTTCGTCCAGCAAACCCACTTTATATAAGGTCTCTTTCCTTAATAGCATGAATGCACCAGAAAGAATTTCAACTTCATGAGTTTGCTCTTTATCCAAAAAACCAAGATGATATCTTCCGAATAATTTTGATTTCGGAAACAATGCTGACAATCCGAAAATTTTGTAAAACGCTACTTGCGGAGTTGGCAAACCGCGTTTTGATTCAGGAAGAAAATTACCTTTCCCGTCCAGCATTTTCACGCCTAATCCACCTGAATAAGGATGCGATTCCATGAACGCAATACATTTTGCAAAAGTGTCTGCTTCCACCACTGTATCGGGGTTCAGAAGCAAAACATACTTTCCATTTGATTGACGGATTGCCTGATTATTAGCTTTTGAAAAACCAAGATTTTCTTTGTTGGCAATCAGTTTTACTTCAGGAAATTTTTTTCGAATCATCTCCACAGAACCATCCACTGAATTATTGTCAACAACGAAAACTTCTGTTTCCAGATTTTTCACAGCAGCACGCACTGAATGAAGGCACTGCTCCAGGAAATACTCAACATTATAATTGACAATTACTAC
>CAMDBK010000241.1 GCA_945889235.1 Chitinophaga pinensis | reverse complement strand
GAATTTTTTCGGGATTGGTTCTTTTGTCGTAATAAACAACAGTTATAGTCTGATCTTTTATATTCACATCTGATTTTTTTATTCCTTTTTCAAAGGCCAGTGCTTTTTCAATGCGTTCCTTGCATTCGCCACATTGAGCCGATGTTTTAATTTTTATTTCAGCGGTTTGTGCAGTTACTGAACTGGCGTAAAAAGAAAAGAAAAGAATTAATAGACCTGTTGATTTTACTATGGTTTTCATATTTTTTATTGTATGGGTTTTGAAGTTAAACAATCATTTTATAGCAACAAAGATACCACTATTCCTATCTTTGCGCCAATGTTAGCAGCACGCGCAAAAGACGGACTTAATTTTTTATCAAAAACCACATCGCGCAGGGCCGCCAATGCTTTGAAAGTTCTGGGCAGTTATTATTTTTCAAAGTATTCAAAAAAACCGGTTCAGTTAGGCTTGCCCATCAGTATTTCCATTGAACCAACTACTTCGTGTAATCTTCGTTGCCCTGAATGTCCGAGTGGTATTCGTTTTTTTACGCGTCCTACCGGAATGTTGAATGAGAATTTTTATAAAGAAACAATTGACCAGCTTTATAAAGATTTGTTGTACCTGATTTTTTATTTTCAGGGTGAGCCTTATCTCAATCCTGCCTTTCTTGATATGGTGAAATATGCTTCTGAAAAAGGAATTTATACTGCCACTTCAACCAATGCGCATTACTTAAATGATGCAAATGCAAAAAAAACAATTGAGAGCGGATTAGACCGTTTGATAATTTCAATTGACGGCACAACACAGGAAGTGTATGAGCAATACAGGGTTGGCGGAAATCTTGAAAAAGTACTGGAAGGAACAAAAAACATTGTGAAATGGAAGAAAGAATTGAAATCAAAAACTCCACATATTATTTTTCAGTTTCTGGTAGTAAAACCAAATGAACATCAGGTAGAAGAGGTGAAAAAACTTGCGTTGGAATACGGTGTGGATGAGGTGAAATACAAGACCGCACAGATTTATGATTACGAGAAAGATCCGAATCAATTAATTCCTGACAATGATAAATTTTCGCGTTATACAAAAAATAAAAACGGTGCAAACAAAATCAAAAATCCGTTGCTGAATCATTGCTGGAAATTGTGGCATTCGTGCGTAATAACGTGGGATGGATTGGTAGTTCCGTGCTGCTTTGATAAAGATGCAACTCATCAGTTTGGCGACTTGAAAGAAATGACTTTTGCCCAACTCTGGCAAAACGAAAAATATCAAAATTTTCGGAAAGCAATTTTAAAATCAAGGTCAGAAATTGATATTTGTACCAATTGCACCGAAGGTGCAAAGGTGTGGGGATAGTAGCCGTAAGACTTCAAGTGTTTTTTTCAAAAAAATATCTACCTTTACCCGTCAATTTTTTTTGTTCTTGAATATTTCTTTAGTGAAAAATAGTTTATCCGTCCCGCTGCTTTTTGCAGTATTCTTTACCTTTTTTTATTTCCCCGGTTCAGCATTCTCCAAAGTCAATGCAAACGACCTTTTAAATGAGGGTAAAAAATTGTTTGACCAACGAGCAGAAGGTTGTGTTGGCTTAATGGCAAAACCAGAAAAAATTAATGCCGCACTTGTTGTGCTTGAACAGGCGTATGCATTAGGTGCAAATCAGGAAGAAACAGGCGCATACCTTATGAAATGTTACAATTATAAAGGACGATTTGCGTGCCCGAAAGCGAGTGATAAAAAAGGGGTATTTGAAAAAGGAAAAAATCTGGGTGAAACGTTGTTAAAAAAATATCCGAATTCCGCCTCACTGCTTTATGAATATATATGTGTTTTGGGTTTGTGGGGAAATGAAATAGGTTCATTAAAAGCAGGCTGGGACGGAGTAATCGGAAAATTGAGAACCAGTACCGAAAAATTAATTGAAGTTGATCGCACCTATTCAGGATGTGCAGGAGAACGGATTATGGGATTGATGTACATGAGAGCTCCATACATTCCGCTTGTGCTTACCTGGCCTGACAATGAGGAAGCGTTGGGATATCTTGAAAAAGCAGTAAAATGTTCACCTAACGATTTTGGCAGTGTATTTTATTATGCTGAAGCCTTGCACAAAAACAAGCAGGAAGTTAAAGCATTGGAATACATGAAAAAAGTATTGGTCATGACTCCAAGAAAGGAGTTATACCTCGAAGACCTGCAGTTTATTAAAGATGCAGAAGTAATGCTGAAGGAGTGGAATTGATACTCTAATTCCCATTAAAATTTTCACCTGATTCACATCACATTTTTTGTAAAACAATTTATCTATGTTTGCCGCTGCAAAAAACTGAGCAGATAAAAATGATAACGACCAAACTGATTGACGGAACAGAAATTTTCTGCTTGCGCAAACCAGAAGCAAAAATGCTTGACCATCATGTGGAAGGGTATATGCAACACGGTATTTCTATTAATGATGGAGATGTGGTATTTGATGTAGGAGCTAACATTGGTGTGTTTGGTGTACGTGCGGTTCAAAAATTCAATAACGTAAAAGTTTTTGCTTTTGAACCCATTCCTGAAATTTTTCAGGTGCTGAAAACTAACGCAGAAAAATTCGGTAGCAAAAGATTTTTTGCACTCAATTATGGCGCTTCGGATTCAAACGGAACAACTACTTTCTCTTATTTTCCCAATACTCCGGCTTTGTCAACTTCGCATCCCGAAATGTGGGATGAAAACCCTGATGCATTTGAAAGCGCAGTAAAAGGCAGCATGAAAAGTCCGCCCGCTGATATGCAGTGGATGAAATGGTTGCCCACATCGCTTGCCGGATTAGTAGCCCGTTTTTTGCGCAGCGGAAAACAAATGATTACCTGTGAGCTGCGCACCATTTCTTCGGTAATTGAAGAATATAAAATTGAAAAAATTGATTTGCTTAAAATTGATTGCGAAGGTGCTGAACTCTCAGCTATCAATGGAATAGCGGAACAGGATTGGAGCAAAATAAATAAAGTGGTTGTGGAAGTTCATGACATGGGAAACAGAGTGGAATTTATTTCAAATTTGCTCAGAAAACACGGCCTAACTAATATTGTGAAAGAAAAAGAAAAAGCGCTGGAAGAAACAGCTTTATATAATGTTTATGCTACACGACCATGAGTAATATTACCATTATTGAGATAACACTCGGCATCTTTTTTTTCGGAAATATTATTGCACTTATTTATTCGTGTCTTGTTCTTTACACCGATGTATTTAAAAAATTCCGCCTTCAGGATAAACCTTACAAGCCTGATGTTTTTTTTCAACGTCTGCCTTTGATTTTACTTAACCTTGCAGGTGTTTCAGCAGTAACATTTGTTTCGTTGTATTATCTTTCTGATTTCCTTTTTGAAACCAGTTTTCCTTCTTGGTGGCTAATTCCATTTCAGGTAAGTTTCATTTTTATTATTGACGATGCATGGTTTTATTTTGCTCACCGATTGCTACACGAGAATAAGTTTTTGTTACGCAAAATTCATTACATCCATCACCAGGCAATTACTCCGTTTCCATGGGAATATATTTATGTTCATCCGTTGGAATGGATGATAGGAAGTTTTGGAACAGTTTTGGGACTACTTGCGTTGGTAATGATTATGCCAATAAACGTATATGCATTTTTTGTTTATGGCGCCATCCGTAATCTGCACGAAGTGGAAATACATTCTGATTTATGTTCGCCAATTTCTAAATATATTCCTTTCCTTAACCCTACTGAAAACCATGATTTGCACCATTCAAAGGTGAAGGGTAATTATGCTTCCATGTTCAATGTATGGGACAAAATTTTTGGAACGGTTCTCACTAAAGATTGATTCACACCTTCTTTTTCCTGGTGTATTAATAGCTTACTCTCTAGTATTTATACTTTTAGAAACTGTTGCTGACAATAAAGGTTTGAGAAATTGCGGTCTCAGATAATAAACAAATCAAATTACATTTGCCGCGTGCAAAAGAAATTTCCACGAGCTTTATTGCTCTTCTATATTTTAGTAGTCTATGTCTTCATCCAGTTTTGCTGGTGGGCATACAGTTTAGTGCAACTCAACTCAGAGATTTATAACCTAAAACTGGAGATACTGACATTGGCGCATGAAGGCAGCCCGGAATTTCTAATTGAAAAAGCCAACCTTGATCAGAAACTGTATTTACGCATCTGGATGGTATTGGGAGAAGGCAGCGTATTTTTTATTCTATTGGCAATAGGTGTATGGCAAACGTTGCAGAGTTTTCGCAAAGAAGTTTCGCTGGCACGTCAGCAAAAGAATTTTTTGCTGGCCGTAACGCACGAATTAAAATCACCGATTGCATCCGTTAAGCTCTATTTGCAAACCTTGCAAAAACACGAATTGGAACGCGAAAAACAAAACGAAATTGTTACCAAGGCCATTGCCGATACTGATAGATTGGGCAACTTGGTTGAAAATCTTTTACTCGCTACAAAAATTGATCGGAGTGATTATACACTGCATTTTGAAGAATTAAACCTTTCCGATTTAATTGCCCAAATAATTGCAACTCATCCCGAAAACAAACGGATGAAAACCGAAATTCAACCCGAAATTAAAATGCAGGCTGATAAATTAGCATTCACTTCCATTGTTGTAAACCTGCTTGAAAATGCATTGAAATATTCGCCCGTAGAGACACGATGCCTCGTGTCTCTTTCTCAAAAAAACAATAATATAATACTATCAGTTTTAGATTCAGGCTCAGGAATTCCTG
>CAMDBK010000240.1 GCA_945889235.1 Chitinophaga pinensis | reverse complement strand
ATATGAAACCAGCTTTTAAAGGAGGCAGGTATTATGATGGTTTGGATAAAGCTACCGACAATATTATAGCTTATACAAAAGGTGAATATACCGGTGGGGGAAATAGTGGTGAAGAGCAGCCTTTCCCCATCTTCATTGTCTTTATTGTTCTTGGAATTTTTGCTTTAATATTTATTTTTAGGGTAAGAGAAGCCAGTCAGTATTCACGGGTAAATAACATTGGCTTTTGGGCTGCATGGGCTTTACTCAATGCATTGCAAAACAAAGCAGGTGGAAGTTGGAGAGATTTTTCATCCGGCAGAGGCAACTTTGGAGGATGGAGCGGGGGAGGTGGCGGAGGAGGTGGCTTCGGAGGTTTTGGTGGCGGAAGTTCAGGCGGTGGCGGTGCAAGCGGAAGCTGGTAGCAGCGTCATGCTGAACTTGTTTCAGCATCTGCTTAAAAAGAGACCCTGAAATAAATTCAGGGTGACGGAATTAGTTAAATGTAGTTAATGTTATTTTCATTGTATCCTTATTGGTTATCTTTGCGTTTCTATAAAATAATATGTTGAAACGTTTCCTTTCAATAACCTTTCTTTTAGTTTCTTTTTTCGCGCAGGCGCAGGTTTTAAAACCTGTGAAATGGAATTTTTCTGTAAAAGAAATTTCAGAAACCGAAGCCGAGCTTACACTTAAAGCATCTATTGAAACCGCCTGGCACCTGTATGCACAGGACATTCCGCCTGACGGACCCATACCTACCACTTTTAAATTCAACAAGAGCAAAGATTTTGAATTGGTTGGAAAAGTTACCGAACCCAAACCCATTGAAGAGGTTGACAACATGTTCGGAATGACGATTAAGTATTTCTATGGCAATGTTCCGTTCAAACAGAAAATAAAAATCAAGAGTAAGGGTGAGTTCATTATCACAGGCGAACTGGAGTTTATGGCATGCAACGATAAAACATGTATACCTCCCGAAGTAGTTGAATTCAGTTTTGTAATCAACAAAGGAAAAACGGGAAGCATTGAAGCTGTTAAAGATACAACAGGCGCGGGCAGTACTATTCCGGCTGATACGTTAAAAAAAAAGATTGATTCATTAGCAGTTGCTTCTGCGCAAACTCCAGATGACGGAGAATGTCATGTAAAAACATTTAACGGAGCATCGGCAGAAACCAAAGGCGAATTTTCTTACTGGGGTTTTATGCTGCTCGCATTTCTTGCAGGTTTGGCTGCATTGCTTACACCCTGCGTGTTTCCGATGATACCCATGACGGTAACTTTTTTTTTAAAGACTGCCGAAACACGCAAAATTGCAATCCGCAATGGCATACTTTACGGACTTTCCATCATTGCTATATATACCCTTGCCGGAACATTGGTTTCTGTTCTTGTTGGCCCTGAATTTGCAAACTGGCTTTCAACACACTGGCTTCCGAATATTTTATTTTTTGTAATTTTTATGGTGTTTGGTGCATCGTTTCTTGGCATGTTTGAAATTACCCTGCCCAGCAGTTGGGTAAACGCAATTGATAAAAAAGCAGACAAAGGCGGAATTGCCGGTTTGATTTTCATGGCTTTTACGTTGGTGCTTGTTTCGTTTTCGTGCACAGGACCTATTGTTGGCGGTATTTTAGTTGAATCAGCAAGAGGCGAATTTTTTAAACCCATGCTGGGAATGTTTGCCTTTTCACTTGCCTTTGCCTTGCCGTTTTCACTATTTGCTATTTTTCCGAACTGGCTCAGCAACCTTCCAAAATCAGGTGGCTGGCTTAATTCAGTCAAAGTAACTCTTGGTTTTCTCGAACTTGCTTTAGGTTTAAAATTTCTGAGCATTGCCGACCAAACCTATCACTGGGGAATCCTTGATCGCGAAATAAATATTGCTTTATGGATTGTAATTTTCTCTTTGCTCGGTTTATATTTTCTCGGCAAAATAAAAACCCCGCACGATAGTCCAATCCATCATGTCAGTGTTCCGCGCATCATTCTGGCCCTTGTCACCTTTTCGTTTGTAGTATACCTTATTCCCGGCATGTTTGGCGCACCGCTGAAAGTGCTTTCAGGTTATCTGCCTCCGCAGGCAACACATGATTTTGACCTTACTGCCAAAACCGCTGGAAACAAAACCTGTGGACAACCTTTGTATGGCGACATTCTGCATCTGCCCCACAACCTGAACGGCTATTTTGATTACGAGCAGGGAATGGCTTGCGCCAAAGAACTGGGTAAACCCGTTTTTATTGATTTTACGGGACATGGCTGCGTAAACTGCCGCGAAATGGAAGCCAATGTTTGGAGCGATCCTGCAGTGCTGAAAATCCTGCGTGAAGATTTTGTAGTGATTGCTTTATATGTTGATGATAAAACCGAGCTTCCCGAAAACGATTGGTATGTATCAAAATACGATGGCAAGAAAAAGAAAACCATTGGCGCGCAAAATGCCGATTTCCAGATTTGCTCCTTCGATAACAACGCACAACCTTATTACATCACGCTCGACCATAAAGGTGAATTATTACACATCCCCACTGCTTACAATCTTGAAGTAAGCGATTTTCTGAAATTTCTGAATGACGCTAAGGCGGAGTTCGCCAAAAGGTAGGGCACAAAATTCTTTCTCTATCCCTTCTGTGTTAAAAACCTCCATGTCTCAGTGGTTCACAAATCAGTCGTTTATCGTAATTATGAAACAATAAAAACCCATAACAGGTAATACCCTACCCTAATAAACCCCGAGAAAATTATGCTAACGGTAGCCTCCACCCCTAATACCCCCACCATAGAATTTGACAGCGCAAATGGTGTGCTCACTATTGCGGGCAAATCAATAGCCGAAGACTCACAGGAATTTTACCGCCCCCTCATCGAAGCACTTAAAGAATACAAAATAAAACCCTGCCTTCAAACCACCGTAAATCTTAAATTAGTTTACTTCAACACCAGCTCCTCAAAATCAATACTGGATGTGTTGCGTCTTTTAGAATCACTCAAATCAGACAGCGAAGTAACTATTAACTGGTATTATGAAAAAGAAGACGAGGACATGCTTGAAGTAGGCGAAGATTACAGTGAAATAGTGAATATTCCCTTCAGCATGGTTGAAGTAGATAGCCTGTAATAATTTCTAATTACTAAGTGCTCTAAGTTCTAATCAATTTCTATTGCCCTGAATTCTAATTTAGGTCAATTAGAAATTTGGTTAATTAGAACTTCAACGTATTGCTCCTTAGTGGTAAAAAACTACTTTTGCCCGTCACCAAACTCTGCAAACATGTTATCTGTTACCGACATCCTCCAAACCCTCAACGCCTCAGGCGCCAAAAAAGTAAAACTTGCCGTAGTAGATATTGACGGCATCCTGCGCGGCAAGGTCGTTAGCCTCGAAAAATTCCTTGGCATAGCCGAAAAAGGTTTTGGCTTTTGCGATGTGGTCTTCGGCTGGGATAGCAGCGATGTGGCGTATGACAATGCCAACTACACCGGCTGGCACACCGGCTATCCCGATGCGCAGGCGGTGGTTGATTTCAACACGTTCCGCAAAATTCCCTGGGAAAATAATCTTCCATTTTTTCTTGCCGACTTCCGCAAAAACGATGGCAGCGAACTGGAAATATCTCCACGCAATCTGCTGAAAAAAATAATTGCACAAAGTGAGAAACAAGGATACAACGCCTATTTCGCGCAGGAATTTGAGTGGTTCAATTTTACTAAGCCTTCCAATTTTTTAACCGACACAAAACCTCAACATCTTACTCCCGGAATGTTTGGTTATTCGGTGTTGCGCGCTTCGCAGAACAGCGAGTTCTTTAATGATATTTTTGATCAGCTTGCAAAATTCAATGTACCCATAGAAGGTCTGCACACCGAAACCGGTCCGGGTGTTTACGAAGCAGCTATATTATATACCAACACGCTGGAAGCTGCCGACCGTGCCGTGTTATTCAAAGCAGGCGTGAAAGAAATCGCGCACCGTCATGGAATTATGGCAACCTTTATGGCAAAGTTCAGCGAAAATCTTCCCGGCTGCAGCGGCCACGTTCACCAAAGTCTGTGGGATAAAGCGAAGAAGAAAAATCTTTTTCACGATGCAAAAACCAAAACCGGAATGAGCAGCATGATGGAAAGTTATATCGCAGGACAATTGCATTGCCTGCCTTATATACTTCCCATGTATGCGCCAACTATCAATAGCTACAAGCGTTTGGTGGTAGGAGCATGGGCACCAACAACCTTAACATGGGCAGTTGATAACCGCACTACCGCATTGCGTGCTTTACCAACCGGTGAAAAATCAACAAGATTAGAAACCCGTGTTGTCGGCAGCGATAGCAATCCATACTTGGCAATGGCAGCTTGTCTTGCCTCAGGTTTATATGGCGTTAAGAAAAAACTAAAGCTGAAAACACCGCAAACTATAGGCAGCGGATATGCAGACGTGAAAAACGGAACACTTCCCCGCAACCTTGCCGAAGCCACCGAAGCCATGAAAACTTCCAAACTTGCCGAAGAATTATTCGGAAAAGAATTTGTTCAGCATTTTGTGCAAACAAGAGAGTGGGAGTGGAAGCAATTCTCCAAGGTTGTTACCGACTGGGAATTGAAACGGTATTTTGAGATAATCTAATTTTAAACCTTCAAGGTTTTAAAAACCTTGAAGGTTTCTGATATCTATAAAGCCTCTAAATAAATCTTTTTAAAATCTTCCCTGCTTACCGGTTTAGGATTATTCGGGTGACAGAAATCCGCGAAAGCCAGGTCTGCAAGCTTTTCAATATGCTCAGGCTTTACACCAATTCCGCTGAGTTTTAGAGGCAAACCTAATTTCTGATTCAGCTCAAACAAA
>CAMDBK010000239.1 GCA_945889235.1 Chitinophaga pinensis | reverse complement strand
TTTGACAATTTTGATGCAAAGAAAATTGCAAAATATAACGAGAAGAAGATCGAGTCGCTTTTGAACGATGTCGGAATTATCCGCAACAAACTAAAGGTGCGTGCGGCTGTTATCAACGCCCAAAAATATCTGGAAGTGCAAAAAGAGTTTGGCAGCTTTGATAAATACATCTGGCAATTCACGAACTACAAAACCATTACCAACAAAAATAAAACCGCCAAAGATTTTATTTCGCGCAGCCCCGAATCAGATGCCATGAGTAAGGATATGCTTAAACGCGGTTTCAAGTTTGTGGGTACTACTATTTGTTATGCGTTTATGCAGGCTGTGGGTATGGTAAATGACCATACAGTGGATTGTTTCCGATATAAAAAAGTTTAACTCAGAATTACAATACTATTTCTGATATTTTCCAAGCGCAATCAATACCATTGTTTTTCCATTCTTGAAATCTGCGAACCATCATTTTAGCGTGAGATTTATTATCCAGAAAAAAATGAAATTTAGTTTGTTTGCTTCCATTTGTAAATGTGATAGTATTTCCTACTTCACTTTTAAATATTGAAAAAGAATCATTTTCACTTGCAGGAGTTTCATCAGAATATTCACGAACATTAGCGTACACTTTATTCTCATTAAGCATTAAGATACTCATTCCGTTAGTCGTTTTTAACTCTACCCTATCATCATATAAAACCAATTTACCAATATTGTTATAGTCCATTTTCTTTTTTCTTATGATTAAAAATGCAACTATTAGAGATACGAATATTATTCCGATTGAAATTGTCAACCAATTGAAAATATTTTTTTCCATAATCCTGATGCCAACACCAAGAGAAAGGAACAATGCAATTACGCGAATAATTTTATCATACTTAGTAAGTTTAATCAATTGAAAAGTTAACGGATATTGTGGAGAGTAACGGTGAGTATCCATTTTCTCTTGGTTAAATAATTTAACCCGCTATCGCCCTCTTCTTAATCCCCGTAAGCTGTTGGGCAGCTTCAATAATGTGCTCTTCATAGAAGCCGCACTCTTTGTAAAGTTCTATCTGAGTTCCGTGTTCAATAAAATTATCGGGGATGCCGAGGCGTTTTACCTGTGCGCTGTATTCATTATCAGCCATAAATTCCAGCACTGCGCTTCCCATACCACCCATCAGGCAGCCATCTTCAACAGTAATTACTTTATTGAATTTGGTAAACACTTCATGCAATAATTTTTCGTCCAGCGGTTTTGCAAAACGCATATCGTAATGAGCAGCAGAAATACCTTGATTTTCTAATTCTTTAATTGCGTTAGCTGCATAATTTCCAATATGTCCGAGTGAAAGTACAGCCACATCTTCACCTTCTTTCAATTTTCTTCCTTTGCCGATATCAATTAAAGAAAAGGGCTTTTTCCAGTCAACCATTACCCCATTTCCGCGCGGGTATCGGATAGAAAATGGTCCCACGTTTTCCTGCTGTGCTGTAAACATAAGGTTACGCAATTCTTCTTCATTCATGGGCGCTGAAACCACCATATTGGGAATGCAGCGCATGTAAGCAATATCAAACGCTCCGTGGTGCGTTGGCCCGTCAGCACCCGCAAGTCCTCCCCTATCCAAGCAGAAAACAACATTCAGTTTTTGCAGCGCCACATCATGTATCACCTGGTCGTAAGCGCGCTGCATAAACGTTGAATAAATATTGCAGAATGGAACCAATCCTTGCGTTGCCATTCCAGCCGAAAAAGTAACCGCATGTTGTTCAGCAATGCCCACATCAAACGCACGTTCAGGCATAACTTTCATCATTATATTCAGCGAACATCCCGAAGGCATGGCAGGTGTTACGCCAACAATTTTCGGATTTTTTTCAGCAAGTTCAACTATCGTATGACCGAACACATCCTGATATTTTGGAGGTTGTGGTTTTTCGGTTTTTACTTTTATTATTTCACCGGTATCTTTATTGAATAAACCCGGTGAATGCCACAAAGTCTGGTCTTCTTCGGCAAGTTTGTAGCCTTTTCCTTTTACGGTTACACAATGTAGAATTTTTGGTCCTGGAATACTTTTTAAATCATTCAGCACTTTCACCAAATGCTCTACATTATGTCCGTCAATAGGCCCGAAATAACGGAACTGCATTGATTCAAACATATTGCTTTGTTTCAGCAAGGCAGCTTTTATTCCTCCTTCTACTTTTGAAACAACTTCACGGGCAGTAGGTCCGAACATGCTTATTTTCCCCAACAAATTCCAGACTTCATCTTTTACTTTATTGTAGGTATGCGAAGTGGCAATGTCAGTTAAATATTCTTTCAGTGCACCCACGTTCGGGTCAATGCTCATGCAATTATCATTAAGCACAACCAGAAGATTTGAATTTTCTACGCCACCATGATTCAATCCCTCAAACGCCATTCCTCCCGTCATAGCGCCATCACCAATTATTGCAATATGCTGACGGTCTTTTTCATTTTTCAGGCGCGATGCAACCGCCATTCCAAGCGCGGCAGAAATAGATGTTGAAGAATGTCCGACACCAAACGTATCGTATTCACTTTCGTTGCGCTTCGGAAATCCGCTGATTCCTTTATAAACTCGGTTGGAATGAAATTCAGCTCTGCGGCCTGTTATGAGTTTGTGTCCATAAGCCTGATGCCCAACATCCCAAACCAGTTGGTCGTAAGGCGTATTGAAAACAAAATGAAGCGCAGCAGTAAGTTCCACCACACCAAGACTAGCACCAAAATGCCCGCCTTTTACCGAAACAATATCTACAATGTATTGGCGAAGTTCATTACAAAACTGAGGCAATTCTTCAGGCTTGAGTTTTCTCAGGTCGGAAGGATAAATCACCTTTTCAAGAAGGGGTCCGGCTTTTATCTCCATCTAATTTTATGAGGCGCAAAGGTAGAAATATTAAGTTATCGTTAATTCGCAGTTTGATTTGCCACAGATTGCACAAATTTTTACAGATTATACTATTAAGTTGTTTAAGATTAATTTCAAAAAACAAAGGGCCACTAATTACACCAATTTTTACCAATTTAATTCGTGTTAATTCGTCAAATTAGTGGCTAAAATAAAATTAGAGTGAAATTTAAATAGTCTCTGAAGCGGATGAAATCCTATATTTCTATCTGCCTATGTGGTAAAAAATTACTTTTGTAAAAAATCAAAAACCACTCTATATGAAAAAAATATTTCTCCTGCTTTTAACAATTCCGTTTGCATTTTCTGCCTTCGCCCAAAAAACTGCAACTGAATACAACGATAAAATTGTTGACGAACAAAATAAAATAGGACAACGCATTATTGATTTTAATTATGCCGTTGAAGCGGGCGAAGAAATGGATTTGCCTTTGAACTTAATTCTTGAACAGATTAATGTTTCAATTGAAGTACTTGAAAATCTTAAGCCATGGGAAGATGGAAAAGCATTAAAAAATTCAGCCCTTGAACTTTTTAAATTTTACAAAAGCATTGTTTCAAAAGAGTATCGCGAGATGGTTGATATTCTTAAACACGCAGAAATTTCAGAGACAGATGCTGCAAGGCTTAACACTATAATGGCTGATGTTGCTGAGCGAGAAAAGAAAGTAGATTATGATTTTTCTACTAGTCAGGAAGCATTTGCCAAACGCTGGAATATTGAATTAGCGCCCAGCGAACTTCAGGATAAGATTGATGGAATTTCGGAGTAAGATTTAATGCTTGCTGTCTTTCAGCAGCATTACCAGACTTTTTTTAACAATCTCTCCCATGCTGCGGCATTTGAGAAACACATCGTTTTTATAATGCGCTGCCAATTCCTTTTTCAAGTGTTCAGTTTTTTCGTCCGTTGAAATAGAATCCTTTATCATTACATCCATCAGGTCTTTTATCTGGTAGCGCGAAAGCCGCACCCTGCGCGAAATAAGTGAGCGTTCTTCATTTCGATATTGCTCAAATGACTCATGGGTAAGCAGTTTTGTACAGAGTTCAACAATGGCATTATTCTCTTTAAAAAACTGCGGCAGGTAGAGTGATTTTTTCCCTTCATAACTCTGCTGGTCAAAGTCAATTGCGCGGATGCGGTACTGCACATCATCAAAGTCGGGAGTTATATCAACCACATAATTGTAGGAGCGCATATCGCCCAGCAGACGCACAAAGCAACGCTCGTTAAATTTCACAAACTCTTTTGTCAGACGAATTTTGTTTACCCGTTTATCACCCATCCATGAGGCAATAAACTGGTCGCCCGGAATACCGGCAATGTGTTCTTCAATCAGTGTTTCGCGGTCAACAAAATAATTGATGCGGTTAGGCGACAGAATATGCTCTAACTCTAAACCATAAATCCGCGAAGCATCGGCCTGCTTGATGTAAAAATAATCGTAGTTATCGTTGAGGCGGTTTACAATACGTATGCGAAACGGATTTGAATTTCCGAACGTGCAGTAATCAATGCGCTCAACTGTGAGATGTTTCAGTCGTGCTGATGCGCCTTCTGTTTTCAGCATCATGTAAATGGAAGTGAGCGCAACATCTAATTCCGCTGCCTTTTCTTTTTCGTAGGTTACGCTTTCCCAGAGAGTGTCTTTTCCTTTTTTGTCGGTAATGGGATGCGCAAATTTGTAGTTCAGCAAATTATGATACTCAATAGGCAATATTTTTTCGCGGTCGTATTGCCGCAAATATTTCCTCAACTGAGCATTGATTTTTATCTGGTCTTTCTTTTTGCTGATGCTGTTCATAGTAGCTTATTAATTAAGCATCACATGTGTAAAGCACTAATACTTTGTAATTATTTAATTTTTCTAAAAGACCATCATGATATTCCTTATCCATATAACTATCAATAATATTTTTAATCTCTGTG
>CAMDBK010000238.1 GCA_945889235.1 Chitinophaga pinensis | reverse complement strand
GTTGCGTATGCTTCTTTTGTTTTTTGAAAATCACCTGCTGACACGGCTACATCAGGTGTTGCAGCATATATTTTTTCAATGTCTGAAAAGTATAATGCTGCTTTTGGTTCTTCATACGTTTTATATAAATCATTAATGTGTTCTTTAATTCCGTTAAGTGCAATAGCATTGCTGTCGTTGCGCTCAATGGTAAAAACTGAATTTTCAAAATCTCTCAGACTTTGGTAATAAGCAGCAACATCTTTCCAGTTACCATAATTAGATGAAAGCCTGTCAAGATTTTCACGATGCGCTTTTTTAGGAATGCGATGAAGCGTATCACTTGAAGTTGAATTGGTGAACGAAAAATAAAACAGCGGTAAATCAAAGCCCAGCTTATGCTTTAGCTCGTTGTAAGCTTTTTCGGTAGAAAGTTTTTGTGATGATTGTCCTTCATTTCCTGAGTTTTTATTCAGCATCAACTCAACAGGGTCACCTGGTGCATTGGCGCTGAGAATAAACATCAGCAGCGAAATAACCAGAATGGTTGGGATAAAAATAAGTAAACGCTTAAGAAGGTATTGGAGCATTTACGATTTTGGATTTGTGATTTTGGATTTGTGGTTTTGTCATGCTGAGCGTAGTCGAAGCATCTTGATAATTACCCTTCGACTACGCTCAGGGTAACAGCAAATTATTTCAACAATGTAAACCCCGCTTCCCAGTAGCCCGGGCGCATCATAGAAGGCTCGGCATTGGTAAAACGTTTGTGAATAGCAATGCGCTCAGTAGGTGAATACAGAAAAATATAAGGTGATTCCTCATGCAGTATTACCTGAAAACGTTTGTTCATCATCGCACGTTTTTGTTCATCTAATTCTACACGGATTGAATCAATCAACGCATCAGAAGCAGCGCTTCCGAAACCGGTGTAATTGCTTCCGTCATTATAGGATTCGCTGTGAAAAATTTGTTTGTGGTCGTTAGGAACAGGTGCCTGTACCCAAGCTCCGAAGAATACATCGCATTTATGATTTTTCAAATTCTCAAGATATACCGACCAGTCCTGCGCAACAACATTAATGTTGATTCCAACTTTACGTGCATCTTCCTGCAACAGCAATGCTGTAGATTTACGTTCATCGTTTCCTGAGTTGTAAGTAAAGTCAAGGTTCATCTGCACTTTTTGTCCATTTACAACTTTGTCAAGAACTCCATCATTGTCGGTGTCTTTCCAGCCGGCATCGGTCAGCATCTGTTTTGCTTTTTCAGGGTTGTAATCAAAAGGAACAATTTCTGTATTGTATTCCGATTTTTTTGAAGGATGAATGGGGCCCACCACACGTTGCGCTTGTCCGTATTTTATAATTTTTATTTGCTTGTCAACATCCACAAGATGTGCAAGTGCTTGTCTTACCACTTTATCAGAAAGCTGTGATTTGCGCGTGTTTAACCCAATGTAAGTGTAAGCTAACATCACCGGAGTATAAGCATTGAAATTCTCCTTGAATTTCTCAGACTCAGGTAGAGTTGCAAAATCTTTTGATTTGATACTGCGCATTACATCAAGGTTTCCGGCCTTCAATGCTACAAGTGCGGTAGTCTGATCGTTGATTGTCTGGTAAGTAATTTTAGGAGCATTTGCAATAAAATAATCACTTGCTCCTTTTATCTGCTCGCCCCACCAGTTTTGTTTTTTTGTTAAAATAATTCGTTGTCCGGTTGCCCATTCTTCTAATTTATAAGCACCGCTTCCGCTGATGAATTCTTTTTCGCGTCCGCGTTTTTCAGAATTGAAATCATCAGCAAATTCAGCAAGTTTTGGGTCGTTGGTATATTTATCTTTATCAACAGTAAGTCCTTTGATGGTAAAGTTTTTCATCAAACCTTTCGGGTCATAAAAATATTCAGGAAGAATAGCGTAGTCACCGCTGGATGCTTCAGCAAGAATGTAAATCTGGTTACAAACAAGCGTGAATTTGCGGGGCTCTTCCGGATAAGTTACAAAGTCATTAATAAACTCATAGTAAGGACGGATTCGCTCATCTTTCACCTTTGGATTTTTTATCACTTTCAATGTAAACTCAACATCACTTGGTTTTACCGGTTCACCGTTATCCCATTTAGCTTCAGGGCGAATGGTGTAGGTAATGCGTAATCCGCCATCAGTTGTTTTTTCAATGGTGGGGCGGCTTTCGGCAAGAAGAGGAGTAAGTTCAAGCGATTTGAAATCAATTTCCATCAGGCTTGAATAAATATTTTTAATGATGTAACCTGCACCAGCATCCGCATAATTGATAGGGTTAAGCATATCGCAATCTGAAAGTTCGTGAACAATAACATCAGGACTGCCGGTTATTTTTTTAGGTTCGTTTCCGCATGAGCTCAAAATAAAAATGGCGGTTGTAGAAAGGATAAAGTAAGCTTGTTTGTTGATATTCATTAGTATCAGGTTTGAATTTATTTTTTAAAAGTCTGCAAATATAGTATTAGAAACGAATAAGAAAGGGCTTGAATTCTGTTGCGGAAAATATTTATCAAAGTTGAATGAAATAAATTTCTATTTTTGCCGACCCTTAAAAAAGGTGAGATGCCTGAGAGGCCGAAAGGAACAGTTTGCTAAACTGTCGTACGGGGTAACTTGTACCGAGGGTTCGAATCCCTCTCTCACCGCAGATTAGGTTGATAGAGTGGATATAGTTCTTTATAATATTGTTTTCGGGGTGTAGCGTAGTCCGGTCATCGCGCCTGGTTTGGGACCAGGAGGTCGCAAGTTCGAATCTTGCCACCCCGACTTTTTTTAATTAAAAGTTCAATGTTTAAAGTTCAAAGTTATCTAACCTTAAACTTTAAACATTGAACTTTTAACATTTTATCTGGTCCCATAGCTCAGCTGGATAGAGCACAGGTTTTCTAAACCTGCGGCCATTGGTTCGAATCCAATTGGGATCACTTCTTTCTCCTCAACAAGCTTTTGTTTAAACTTTACTTTCTGTTATTTTCCTTAGCTTAGGTTTTTTGCATATTCTTGCTTTTCTAAAAAAGCAAGATGAAAGAAAGCACCACACTAAAAGAAACCAATTACAGCGCATTAAGTACCTTGGTAACTGTATTTTTCTTTTGGGGATTTATAGCAGCAGGCAACAGTGTGTTCATTCCTTTCTGCAAACATTATTTTAATCTTGACCAGTTTCAAAGTCAGTTGATAGATTTTGCGTTTTACACCGCCTATTACATTGGCGCTTTAGGTTTATTTGCATACGGAGCCTTTGGCGGCAAAGACCTTGTAGGCAAATGGGGTTATAAAAGAAGCATTGTTTACGGTTTGCTTTTTTCTGCGCTTGGCGCTGCAGCTATGATATTTGCAGTAAATGCAAATACGTTTGCCGGTATGCTGGCAGGTTTATTTATTGTGGCGCTTGGTTTTTCGTTGCAGCAAACTGCAGCCAATCCCTTTGCCATTAATTTAGGCGACCCTTCAACCGGAAATAGTCGTGTAAACCTTGGTGGTGCCATCAATTCATTCGGAACAACCATTGGTCCCATACTGGTTGCTGTTGCGCTTTTTGGTTCTACAGCCGCTATTACCGATGAGCAAATTGCAGGGCTCAGTTTAAGTAAAGTAATTATTTTATACACCTGCGTGGGCACATTGTTTATTGCAGCAGCAGCGTTGTTTTATTTTTCAAAAAAAGTACCTGACGGAATTTTGATAGAAAAAACAGAGAATGCTAATAAAGCCTTATACATTCTTTTAGCTATGACCGGTTTGTTGATAATAATGTTTGCACCTGTTTTCAGCAGCTACAAAACAGATTTAACCAATGCCTCACCCGATGAAATTCATGCAATGAATATGTACAGAATGAAATGGTTGCTGGGTGCTTTGGCTGTAGTTGTTATTGGTTTGCTTGCAGCGAATTTAAGCGCTAAAAAGAAAAGTGAAGGATGGGGAGCCATGCAATATCCTCAACTGGTATTAGGTATGCTGGCTATTTTTGTTTACGTGGGTGTTGAGGTAGCTATAGGAAGTAATTTAGGTGAGTTGCTAAGGCAGCCAGATTTCGGAGCTTTTCAGGCATCAGAGGCTACACCCTATATAGCCATGTACTGGGGCAGTTTAATGATAGGCAGATGGGCCGGTGCAATTACAGCATTCAAATTTTCAAAAATGACAAAAAATATATTGTTGTTTATTATTCCGTTCATTGCTTTTACGGTAGTAATAGTTGTAAACACCATTGCACAGTATGACATGAAACCTTTGTATTACTATGCCTTTTGTGTGTTGCTGCAAATAGTCGCATTCTTTATCAGTAAAGAAAAACCTGTAAGGACGTTACTTGTTTTCAGTTTGCTTGGTGTGGTTGCAATGATAATCGGTACCATGACAACCGGCACAGTTGCAGTATATGCATTTTTAAGCGGAGGTTTATGCTGTTCAATTATGTGGCCGGCAATTTTTAATTTGTCCATTGCAGGTCTCGGAAAATATACAACTCAGGGTTCTGCTTTTTTAATCATGATGATTTTAGGAGGAGGCATTATTCCACCCATACAGGGTAAACTTGCTGATGTCATCGGTATTCACCAGAGTTACTGGGTAGGGGTAATTTGTTTTTCTTACCTCGCATTTTTTGCCTTTGCAGTAAAAGGTATTTTAAAGCGACAAGGCATTGACTACGATGCGCAGGTAGATGAAAAAGTAAATCACTAAAGCAAAAATTTACCTTTGCTGCCCTTATTATGCAGGGCACTTATTCATATAAAGATATCTGGAAAATATCCTGGCCGCTGATTATTGGCGGCATGGCACAGGCTGTTATTAATGTTACCGACAGCGCGTTTCTGGGAAGGGTAAGCGAGGTGGCTATGGGAGCATC
>CAMDBK010000237.1 GCA_945889235.1 Chitinophaga pinensis | reverse complement strand
TTTACACGCAAGGTAAACCTGATTGAGGCAATGGATTATTTTGAATTAAATGAATTTATTGAACAAGAACAAATGAAAGGTTCAGACCTTATCAATATTTACCTCGTAGCAAAATACAGCAGAATTTCATTGCCCTTTGCCACATTTATATTAACGCTGATGGGCGTAAGCCTTTCAAGCCGCAAGGTGCGGGGCGGTATTGGAATAAACATAGGAATTGGAGTAGCGTTAAGTTTCTCATACATCATGTTCATGCAAATCGCCAACACATTTGCTACTTCTGGAAATGTTCCGGTAATGCTGGCCGTTTGGACACCTAATATCATATATGGAATATTGAGTATTATACTTATATCAAGAGCACCAAAATAATATTTACAAACCTTTTTTAGTTTTACAAAATGAAAAAATTACTTAGTCCAAATACACAAGCAGTAAACTTTGGTTTACTTATAATAAGAATAGGAATAGGCATCATGTTCGTTCTTCACGGAGAAGGGAAGATGTTTGGCGGACCTGAAAAATGGCTGAAACTTGGCGGTGCAATGGATAACATCGGCATTACTTTTCTACCAACCTTCTGGGGATTTATGGCTGCCTTTGCAGAGTTTGGCGGAGGAATTTTATTAGTTCTTGGATTATTATTTCGTCCGGCATGTTTTTTAATGCTGTGTACTATGTTTGTTGCTGCATCGGTTCATTGGTTTGATGCAGCCGAAGCCGGTGAAGCGTTGAAAGGGAAAATTATGGAAGGCTCACATGCCATTGAAGCCGGGTTTGTTTTTCTTGGATTACTTTTTACCGGATCGGGGAAATACAGTGTTGACAATAAACTGTTTTAGAAAAATTACATCTGTTAAATCTGCAATAATTCAATCCTTAGTTTTTATTTTCGATTGACTGTAGTTGTTGTATTTGCATTATCAAAAACTGAAGATAATGGCTTATACTTTCCATACCTTCAAAATTCATTTTGTCTATATCATCGTCAGGCTTGTGATACTGTTCATGAATGCCGGTGCTAAAAGAAAGCCCCTGTATTCCTAATGTTTCGAAACTATAATTATCTGAACCTCCTTTAAAAATCGGATCAGATTTTCTCACATCAAAACCTGCTAATGAATCTGCAAGTAATACACTCATAAACTGCGGATGTTCTACCAATCCTTCAATTTTCAGGATTGGTTTTGTTTCGTTCAATCTTCCCAGCATATCAAAATTGAGGTACGCATAAACCATAGCAGTATCAAGTTCACCGCTTCTGAGTAATTCTTTGGAACCGTAAAGTCCGTCTTCTTCTGCGCTGAAAGCTGCAAACACCAAATCATATTTTAATTCTTCTTTTCTTTCATTGCACCATGCCGCTAAACCCAGCATCATGGCTACACCGCTGGCATTGTCATCTGCACCATTATGTATTGATTTATCGAAAGGCGAACGTGAATGATATTTTCCAAACCCCAGATGGTCATAATGAGCACCAATAACTATTAATTCTTTTTCCTTTGTTTCAATTTTTGAAACAATATTTCCAACTGAATTTTCCTGCACCGAATCAGGGTTAAGGAAAACGAACGGGTAAACCATTTTATTTTTGTGCAATGGTTTACAGCCGATTTTTTTAAACTCTGCGGCAATAAAATCAGCTGCTTTTTTTTCTCCTTTTGTTCCTGCCATACGCCCTTCCATACTGTCATTTGCAAGTGCTGAAACTACGTACTGAAAATACTCAACAGTACAACCGGGCTCAGGTGTAACAGCTTGTCCGACTATTGATAAAGGAAATAAAACAAATAAAAGCCGCCACATTTTGCGAAGGTAATTTTTTATGGAATGCTAAAAACAAAACGTCCCCTCGCCTAAGGCAAGAGGACGTTTTTGTAATTAAAAACAGAACTGCTGTTTACTTAAGCTTCTCTGTGATTGAAGTAGCCGGTCCATTATTTGGAACGCTTTCAACCTTTTTAATTATTGATTCAATAACAGGTGTAGAAACAACGTTTGTTTTCCCTTTTCCATCAGCAGGTGTTTCAAGACCAGTATTTGCTGGAGTTTCAACCTTGCTGCTGAGTACATCAATTTGTTTAATTTCTTTAACATTTGAAGGTGCGGTAGAATACTGCAACTCGCTGCCATTCCAGTAAATCGGCTGAGCAGATTGCTCTTTGTTTCCTTCGTTAAACATCACTGCATTCATGTTGTCTTTAAAGTTGCTGCTCAGCATTTGAGCAGGAACCTCAATTGAACCATCAACACGTTTTGCTACTGCAATGTAGTTAAAGGCTGTGTTAGAGTTTCCGTTATTTGCTTCTGCAACTGTAAAACCTTCAGCATCTGTGCTAACAATATATAAGTTAGCCCATCCGCCTTTAGGTGATAAAGTAATGGTTGGTGTCTGACCTTTTGCAACAAGACCTGCAAATGCAGCATCAAAATTAATGCGTGCAGTTCCGTTAACTAATTGTCCTGAACCATCACCGTAAATTTTGCTGTCGGTAGAAGTCATGGTATATGCAGCAACTTTTTGTCCGCTTGCATTGGTTACAAATTCAATCTGCTTACCTTCTGTGTATTCATTACCCACATTGTAAGAAGAGAACATGGTACCTGAAGTCATAAGTCCCATGATATCACCACGAACCCAGCCGCCCATCAAATCACCATAAAATCCTGCACCAATTCCGGCAAAATCTCCATCGGCCATACGTCCGGCACCATTTGCATAAGCAGAGCTTCCGTAAACACCATAGTTTGTTAAAGCACTACTTCTGTAACCCAACGATCCCCAATAAGTACCACCTTGATAAGCACCTAAAACACCACCGGTTCTGTTATAATCATTATAAGAGAAACCAGCAACACCAAACGTGTAAAGATCTCCCCAAAAGCTATACCCGGAAATTGCGTTGTTAGTGGTAGAATAACCATAGCCTGTTCCGTCATTTGCCACATCACGTGTACGATAGCCATAGATTGAAGCCTGACCATCACCATTTGCAGTAAGCTGTGTAGTATTTACATTTAATTGATAAATTCCTGGAGTTCCTCCTGTTAATCTTAGCCCACCTACTACATCCAAGTTAGCTGCTGGTGCAGTAGTTCCAACGCCAACATTTCCGTCATCATCTAAAAACAACTGACCGGTTGCGTTAAACACAGTACCTGCTGACATATTGATACCCGTGTTTGCTCCATCGTGATAAATCCATCCTGCATAAGCACCGGCAGTTTCAAATTTTATACCGGCATTATTTCCTGCTGCAGATTTATTGAAAGTAGTAAAAGCATAGTCATCATCAATACGAATATCACCTCCGCTAATGTGTAGCTTATCAGTAGGTGCAGTTATTCCGACACCTACATTACCACTGAAATCTGCACCACCTGTTACGGATAGCTTATTAGCAGGTGCACTATTAGCAATACCAACATTACCAGTGCCATTTTGTATAATAAACCTTTCACCGCCACCACCTAACTCAAAAATCTGTAAATTATCTGTACCCGGTTGGTTGCGCATATTCCATTGATTTACTCCTGCATTTGCAAAACGCAGCGCAGCATCACCACTTGCAGCATCAATATCAACAACAGAGAAAGAAGCAGTTGATTTGCTGCGGATACCTGTTGCACCACCGTGTTCTACATCTAATCTATAAGCTGGAACAATTGTTCCAACACCTACATAAGTTCCGTCATCAAAAATCTGTGAATTGCCTAAGGTAGTTCCATCAGGTGTAAATTTAGAAACATAGTTTAATGTTCCACTTGCGTTAGCTGCACCGGTTGGTCCTGTGAGACCCGTAGCACCAGTTGCTCCTGCTGCACCTGTTGCACCAGTTGCGCCTGTTGCTCCGCTAGTACCTGATGCCTTAGCATACAATGCATAAGGGACAGAAATTAGTTGCTGTGTTCCCATGCTAGTGTATGATGTTCCGCCTGTTGCATCCATCAATACTTCAACATAAAAAGCATCTGCACCCCAACCGATTGAAGAAAATGTTCCTGACTGAACGGTTCCTCCGCCAATCTGAACATTAAATAATCCAAATGCATTGGTTGTTGCTGCATGGGTTTCTTGATAAACAACAGGACCTCCTGAAGTTCCGCTGTGTAATTTAACTTGTAAACCTACTGCCTGATTTGCCAATACGTTACCTGAGTTGTCGCGCGCTACGCCCTGATAATTCAATTTCTCAGGGGCTTGTGCGAATACGGTTGCTACTGATAGCGCCACCGTAAAGAGTGATAGTAAAATCTTTTTCATTTTGTTTTTGTTTTTTTAGGTTAATTAGTGTGCATTCATTTTTTGAACTTTGTAAGTGTAGTTCACACTTCCATCAATTGAATAAACACGTAGCAGGTAATTTGCACGGGCGTACTCGCTCATACTGATTTGAAGATTGCTTTCAGCAGAACCAATTTTGCGTGCCTGCAGCAATTTTCCATTCATGTCAAATAAATCAAGTTGCAAATCTTTAAGATTATTAACAAGATTAATGTTCAACACATCAGCTGTTGGATTTGGAAACACCGTAACATTTAGTCCGGCAATGGTTTGTTCTTCAACAGTAACGCTGTTGAGTTGGGTTTGGTGAAAACCCTGTGTGATGATGTTGCTGCCGTTGGAAACGGTTGTGATAACGGGCTCTCCAATAGTCCAACTCAGTTGTGCACTACCTGCACTGTAATGAGTTCCCGCACTTGCAATAACCTGCGGTGAGATGGATTGACCATTTACCAAAGCCGCACCTGCTAAGGGCAACAAGGTTAAAATGATTTTTTTCATGTGATTTGGTTTTAAGATTAGATGTGTCAAATGTATAATTAAAACAATGCAAAGCAAAATGATTTTCATCATACTTTTATTTAAGTTTTT
>CAMDBK010000236.1 GCA_945889235.1 Chitinophaga pinensis | reverse complement strand
CCTGATTAATATTGATGTTTCTTCCTTTTGCGCTTACAATTCCAGCTGTAACGGTTGAAGTAAGGTTAAAGGGATTTCCAACAGCCAACACCCATTCACCCACTTTCAAATCATCAGAGTTTCCGTAAGTAACAAATGGTAATCCGTGAGCATCTACTTTAATAAGAGCTAAATCTGTTGTAGGGTCGGTTCCAATTACTTTAGCCTGATATTTTTCATTGTCATTCAGCGTTATTTCAACCTGTTCAGCGCCTTCAACAACGTGGTTGTTGGTTACAATAAAACCATCTTCAGAAATAATAACTCCGGACCCGCTTGCAACCTGCTGCTGAAATTTTGGTTGCTGTCCTTTATTTCCAAAAAAGAAATTATGGAAAGGATCATAAAAGTCAAAATAATCGCCAACCTGCTGCTGGTACTGGGTTTGTACGTGAACCACGCCATGAACTGATAATTCGGCAGCAGTTGTGAAATCAACCGCAACTTCGGGAGGAGTAACAGCAAAATTTACAGGTTTGGCATTTTGAACCCCGCCAGTATTATAGTAGGCTGTTTGGTTTGGGTTCACATAATTGTAAATACTCAGCGATGCAAAGCCTCCGGCAATTGCAGCAATAAATAAACTCAGGAACTTTTTCATACTATATTTATTTTAAGGTTTAACTTTGGACTTTATTTTTTGTGATTACAAAATTAACAAGAAGTGTGCCGCAGGGTGGTGATGTCAGTCTTAAAAAATGTTAATGATAAGGTTGTTTTACCACTAATTTCACGAATTAAACCGAATTAAATTAGTGTCAATTAGTGTAATTAGTGGCTTAGTTTAATTTTATTTGCATGATGATTACTTTCTATAAATACCAAGGTACAGGCAATGATTTTATCATGATTGATAATCGTGATAAAAAGTTTGTTCCAGATTTATCTATTGTAAAAAAACTGTGTGACAGAAGATTTGGCATTGGTGCTGATGGATTGATTTTATTAGAGAACGTAAAAGACTACGACTTTAGTATGCTGTATTATAATTCTGATGGGGCTGAAAGCACTATGTGTGGTAATGGCGGACGCTGTATCACTGCATTTGCTGCGTTTTTGGGCGTGATAAAAAGTAATGCAAAATTTATTGCAATAGATGGTGAACATGAATCTGAAATCTTTGAAAATAAAATTGTGAGCCTAAAAATGAAAGATGTTTCAGAAGTAGAAAAGTCAGGAAATGATTTTATTCTGGACACAGGTTCACCGCATTTTGTCAGGTTTGTTGACAAAATTTCAGCCATTGATGTCTTTCATGAAGGTAGAAAAATCAGACAAAGCGACAGATTTGCTGCAAAAGGGATTAATGTGAATTTTGTGGAACTTAAAGAAGGTAAATTGATTGTTCGAACGTATGAAAGAGGCGTAGAAGATGAAACACTTTCATGCGGCACTGGGGTTACAGCTTCTGCATTGGCGGCTGCTTCAGCGGGTTTGGCTAATGGGAAAAGCGAAAGCGAAATTGTAGTTCAGGGCGGAGACTTGAAAGTGAAATATAAAATCCAGAAAGAAAATTCGTTTACAGATGTTTGGCTGGAAGGTCCTGCAACCTTTGTTTTTAAAGGAGAAATTGAACTATAAATTATGTTACAGGGTGAACGAATAAAATTAAGAGCCATTGAGCCAGCAGATTCAAACCTGCTCTATCAGTGGGAAAATGACACTTCGGTTTGGCATGTGAGTAATACAATTACTCCGTTTTCAAAAGAAGTGATTAAGCAGTATCTCGCAAATGCACACCATGATATTTATACAACCAAGCAACTGCGCCTTATTATTGAAACTGAAAATAATAATTCTATAGGGTGTATTGATTTGTTTGAGTTCAACCCTTTGCATCTGCGTGCAGGCATTGGAATTTTAATTTCTTCAGCAGAGTATCGCAGAAAAGGATATGCTTCCGAAGCGTTGGAAATTCTGATAAAATATGCCTTTAATACACTAAATCTCCATCAGCTTTATTGTCATATAGGCGTTGAGAATGTGAGCAGTATTGCCCTTTTTAAAAAATATAACTTCAAAATTGTTGGTACAAAAAAGAATTGGGTAAAAAATGGAAAAGTATGGAGTGATGTTTATTTTTTGCAGTTATTAAGTGAATAATTTATGGCTGCAAAAAAGAAAGGAAAATCTTCATTTCTTAAAAAAGTAATTATCATTTTTTTCTTGCTTTTGCTGGCAGGTGCAGGAATTACAGGCTGGGAGTTTTACAAACTGATTTACCAGCCCAATGTTTCGTTGAACGGAGAAAAATCAACTTTTATTTATATACCAACAGGAGCAGATATTAATACGGTAAAAAATATTTTGAGCAAAAAAGGAATTGTAGTTGACATTAATTCATTTGAATGGGTTTCAGAACGTAAAAAGTACAAAGACAAAATTTACCCCGGAAAATATTTAATCAAGGCAGGAATGAACAATAATGAATTAGTTAATTTGCTGCGCTCTGGCAAACAGGTTCCTGTGAAATTTGTGATTAATAATTTTCGCAGAAAGGAAGAAATAATTTCGCTGGCTGGGAAAGAACTTGAGGCAGATTCAATGAAACTTAAAACATTGTTTAAGGATGAAGCATTTTTAAACAATTACGCTTTAAATACTGAAAATGCAGGAACACTTTTTATTCCCAATACTTATGAGTTTAACTGGAATACGAGCGCAGAGGAGTTTGTTGATCGAATGAGAAAAGAACATCAGAAATTCTGGACAGAGGAAAAAAAATCAAAATCAAAACAATTAAAATTAAGTGAGGCTGAAGTTTCAATCCTGGCATCTATTGTAGAAAAGGAAACACGTAAAAAAAACGAAATGCCTGTAATAGCTGGCGTTTACATCAATAGGTTGAGAAAAAGAATGCTGTTGCAAGCTGATCCTACATTGGTTTTTGCTTCAGGTAACTTTAATATTACAAGAGTTTTGAATGTTCATAAAGAGATTGATTCACCTTATAATACTTACAAATATTCTGGACTTCCTCCCGGGCCAATTTGTATTCCGGAAGCAAGTTCAATAGATGTTGTTTTGAATTATGAAAATCATGATTACCTTTATTTCTGCGCCAATCCTGATATGTCAGCTACTCATATATTTGCCAAAACATATGACCAGCATTTAGTAAATGCACGAAAATTTCAGCATGAGTTGAATAAGAGGAAAATAATGAATTAATAAACTCAAGTAAATAGATAAAAATTATGGAGTGGGTTACTATTTGGGATATTGTTTTATTTTTACCTTATCTTCTTCTCATATATATATTTGCTAACATAATTGAGAAAAGAAATATAGTTGAAAATCCTGCATATGCTTACTATAAAAAAGGACTACTTGTCAAAATAGCCGGAGGATTTATTTTTTGTACAATTTATTGCTTTTACTATGGAGGAGGAGATTCAATTGCCTACTGGCTGAGTTCCGGAATATTGAATAAACTTATTACCAAATCTTTTGCTGTTTATCTTGATATTATGTCAGGAAATTTAACAAAGTCAAATTTATGGACATTTGATAGTTCAACTGGGTATCCTGAATACTGGAAGGATCCACAATCGTTCTCAACTATTCGTTTTACAAGCCCTTTTTACCTACTAACAATTAATAGTTACTATACATGTACTTTATTAGTTTCTACATTTACATACGCAGGAATTTGGAGATTATTTCTACTTTTTACTAAAGAATTTCCAAGTCTTCATAAGCAATTTGCTATAGCAATATTATATTTCCCATCTCTTATTTTTTGGGGTTCAGGAATTATGAAAGATACGTTTACGCTATCTGCGGCATGCTGGTTTACCTATTCTTCTTATATGGTTTTTATCAAAAATAAGAAGGTAATTCCTAATGTTTTTTGGTTAATTGCATCAACATATGTAATGATTGTTTGTAAACCCTACATATTTATTGCCTTGCTTCCGGGAACACTGATTTGGGTTAGTTTTAAAAGAATTCAAGCAATAAACAGCCCTGTGTTCAGGATTCTTATTGCCCCAATTATTCTTTCATTTTTTTTAATAGGCGGAAGTTTTCTTTTAGGAAGTTTAGCTTCAAACCTTGAGGATTATTCTTCAGTTGAAGGAGTTCTGAATAAAGCCGTTACAAATCAACAAGACCTAAAGCAGGAGCATTATCATGGAAATAGCTTTGATATTGGTACGTTTGATGGTTCCATTTCCAGCGTAATAACAAAATTTCCTCTTGCAATAACAGCAGGTTTGTTCAGACCCTTTATTTTTGAGGCCAGAAACCCTGTAATGTTTATATCCGGAATTGAGAATACTTTTTTGTTGATTTTCACTTTAATTATTATGTTTAAAATAGGACCTATTAAAGTAATTAAATATGTCTTTAAAGAACCCTTGTTACTATTTTCATTAACTTTTGCAATATTTTTTGCTTTTGGAGTTGGTCTTTCAACTTCAAATTTTGGTGCATTAGTTAGATATAAAATACCATGCATCCCGTTTTATTTATCATCGCTATATATTATTAGAGAATATTTTAACAGAAACGAATTTATAAGTTCCCCAGCTGACCTTCCTGTAAAAAAATAGTTTTTATTTAATCCGTCCAACTGCAAAAAGAGATGCCCCGAATGGTAGTTTAGGGAATAGGTTAACCTCAAAATTCTTAAGCAATTTTAATAATGAATGAGCAATTTTTCCGGGAGGTTTAAACCCGTTTTTTATAGTGTCTTCATCCTTAGTGGAAAGAGCAAGAATAATTTTTCTCAATATTCCCAAAGGTATTAGTAGTGATGCCCAGTAAGTTAATTCCAAAGGTTCGAGTCCGGCCGATTCCAATGCTTTCCGAAGATCATTTTTATTATAGCGTCTTATATGCCC
>CAMDBK010000235.1 GCA_945889235.1 Chitinophaga pinensis | reverse complement strand
GTCTTTCCACACATAATCGTAAATGCAATTATGAAAATAAAAATATTCAAGGTGCTTGAATTCGTACTTGGCAGCGGAAAACAGTCGCGAACATAAATCAACATGGTCGTCCATGCTGCCGCCAATATCAAGAAACATCAAAACTTTTACTCTGTTCTCTTTACTCGGTTGCATCGCAATATCCAGCCAACCCGCATTGCGCGAGGTTTTGCTGATGGTGGTATCCATATCTAATTCTTCTTCTGCACCTTCGCGTGTAAAATGGCGCAGGCGTTTTAAAGCAAGTTTTAAGTTGCGGGTATCTAACTCGCGCTTGTCGTCAAGATTAGCAAAATCGCGGTTATCCCAAACCTTTACTCCGCTGCGGTTTCCGGCAGCTTCACCTCCCACTCTGTAGCCCTGCGGGTTAAAACCATTATTGCCAAAAGGACTGGTGCCCCCTGTTCCTATCCAGCGGTTGCCGCCTTCGTGGCGTTCTTTCTGTTCTTTCAGCAATTCTTCAAACCGTTTGCGTAATTCTTCAGGCCCGCCAAAAGCCTGTATCAGGGCTTTTTCTTCTTCGGTAAGTTGTCGTTTGTTGTTTTTCTGCAACCAGTCTTCCGGAATTTTCATCAACTGTTCGGTACTTATAAATTCCATGCCTTTAAAATACTCACCAAACACACGGTCAAATAAATCAAGGTGCTCTTCACGCTTTACAAGAATGGTTTTGCAGAGGGCATAAAAATCATCAACGTTGTAGGCTATAACATCCTGCTTTAATGCTCCCAGTAAGGCAAGTAATTCGTGCAGACTTACGGGTAGTCCTTTTTGCCTGAGCAGAAAAAAGAAGTTGAGGAACATCCTACGGTTTCGGCATAACCAAAGCCAATATCAGGTATAACAGAAAACCTGTTCCGAAAATGATTAATGCAACTAAAAAAATAATGCGAACCAGAGATGGATCAACATCAAAATATTCGCCTAAACCTCCGCAAACACCGAAGATTTTTTTATCAACTGAACGTTGTAGTTTTTTATGCATGTGTTTATTTTTTTATGAATTATAAAGAAGATAGCAATGGTAGAAGATGTATATCTGTCACTTCGAGCGTAGTCGAGAAGCGATAATTAAACTTCTCGACTACGCTCGAAGTGACAACTCTTTTTATTCAACTATATCAGTTATCCAAAAATTGATAATTCCTATTTTTTATCAAACCTACATGATTTTTTTTAAATTAAAAATCATGTAGGTTCACTTTAGCTTTTAAAAATTCAAATCAAATTTAAGTAAATGTAGTAAAATGATTCTATATTTATACGCTCTTTCAAATCAACGAAATATGAATAAATCGCTACGCTTTATAACTGCACTTATTTTTCCGGCAGCAATTTTTTGTTCAAACGCAACCGCTCAGAACATTCAGTTGTATGCTGAAAACTTTAATAATAATGATGCACAATTTACGCTCAATTCAGGCGGACCGGGCAGCAGTTCAGGCTTAAATCAATGGATAATCAATGATGAATATAACGGGCAACCTACCTATCCGAATACCATCAGTGAAGACAGCACCGTAAGCGGAACAATTACATCTGCACCCAACAGCACTTACCTTCACGTACATGATTTTGCTGCTGCAACTACCGATGGTATTGCCAACGCAAATTATAATCCATCCGTAACATCCGACCGCTTTACATACATGACTAACGGTTTTTGCACACTGGGATTAACCGATGTTATACTTTCATTTTTTTATATCTGCGAAGGTTCACCTACTGCTTATGGTGAGTTGTATTACAGCATTGACGGTGGCGCATGGGTGCAAACCGGTCAGAGTATGTATAACGACCAGCGCAAATGGAAATATGTAGTAGTTTCTGACCCTGCATTTGCAAACGTTGCCAACCTTCGTTTTGGTTTTCGCTGGCAGAATGATAACGGCACCAGCGCTGCGCCTGCCTCTTTTGGTATTGATGATATTATTGCAGTTGCTACTTACGATGATGTGAATAACCCGGCAACTATTACCATGGGACAGATTTTCCCTAACCCCATTTGTCAGGAAAATGATTTGGTAATGTTTTTTGATTTTTCAACACCACTTTGTTATGGCTCGTACCAATTTGAAATTTCTGATTCAACCGGAAGCTTTGCCAACCCTGTCAACTTCGGATATAGCGTAAACCTTGCTAACCAGATAAACAGTGCGGTTTCATTACCCCTGCCTGAAAATCTTCCTCCCGGAAGCTGTTACAGGGTGCGTGTTATCCGCACCGACCCGGCACCGGTTATTGTAAGTGATGTTAGTGTTTGCATACAAATTCAGTTTTGTCCAAACAATATTTTCACACAACAACCTGCGGTAACGCTTGACACCAATGCCGTATGCGTTGGAAGCGTTATTGATGTTCCGTTTAATTCAACAGGAGTTTACAACCAGTTCAATTCGTATGTTGCACAACTGTCGGACAGCAATGGAATTTTTGCAACGCCACCATCATTTGTGGGGCAATTCAACAGCGGAGATGCTTTTCCGGCCTTCCCTCCCGGAAGTGTTTCTGGACTTATTCCTAACGTACCACCCGGCTGTGGATATTTTATTCGTGTAGTTTCAAATTCACCGCCTGCAACAGGAACAGCATGGGGACCTTTCTGTATTCAGGACTGCGATATAACAACAAACAACCAAACCGATGTGCTTGCCTGCATTTCGCAATCGGTGGGCTACGATACTATTCTTACCATTGACATCAATGAATGGAATCAGGGTGTTACCTACGGGCCAGGTAATGTATTTCAGGTTGAGTTAATAAATTCAATGACCTTTCAACAGGTGAACATCAGCGGACTTGGTTTTGTGGTTTCGCAAACAGGAACTACGGTTACTATTACTGTTCCTAACTCGCTATTGCTTGGTACGCTTGGTCTGCAGCCCGGTATGTATTACATGCGCATTGTTGCTACTGAATCATCTGACCCCGAAAATTCATTAGGAACATTGGTACGCCTCACCATTGGTGCACCGGATGAATTTCTGGGCATACAAATGATTCCTTCTGACCCAGTTGCCTGCGAAGACCAATCGGTAACTTATTATCCAACTCCGTATAACTTTAATTCAACCTATACTTGGACAGGCAATTTCAACGGAAGCCCATACGTAGCTGTAGGAATAAACATCAGTTTCGGAAACGCTGTTAATGATTGGGTAATGCATTTGCAGGAAAATAATTTCGGTTGCTATGGCCCTGTTGTTACATCAGACACGTTGGATGTATTGCCTGCCAATCCTTCTAACGCCATCATTGGCCCAACCAATGTTTGCCTTGGTGATACGGTTGATTTCAACGCTATTTTTAATGTCAATACTTATTACAGCTGGACAACTGATGGAGGTATTTTGGTTGATACTTCTAACAATATACTCTCCATGATTTGGGACAGCGTAGGAACTTTCGGTATTGATTTGCATGTGCTGAATATGTGCGGTTCAAATGACGGACATAAAAACATTAATGTAAAACCTTATCCACTGGTAGAAGCCGGAAACGACACTACAGTTTGTAAATCCGAATCGGTTACGCTCACAACTATTACCGGAACTTATTCTTACAACTGGAAAGACAATTTCAACAACAGCGTTGGAAATACTTCAACAGTTACGGTAACTCCTGATACCACTACTACTTATATTATTACCTCAACCATTACGGGTGGCGGTGGCTGTGCCTCAACTGATAGTGTAACTGTTTTTGTTGAAGTATCGCCCGAAGATGATTACAGTGATACCATTTGTCTCGGTGATAATATTACGCTGGATGCAATTATTGCCGGAGCAAATTACTTGTGGAGCAATGGTGAAACCACACAAACCATTACAACAGGCGACACAGGATGGTTTGATGTTACCATTACAATTGACACTGCCATTTGCGGAACCATTAAACATTTTCATGTTGTAGGTAACACCTGCAGCGTTGAATTGCCCAATGTTTTCACGCCAAACGGTGATACTGACAATGATACATTCACATCCTTTACACCGGGTGCTTATGATGATTTTTTAGTTCTGATTTACAACCGCTGGGGGCGACAGGTATTTGAATCTACTGACCCAAATTTTGCATGGGACGGAAAAATGAAAGGCGGTGCAGAAGCAAAAGCCGGAACGTATTTTTATGTGGTGCAAACCACGCTGAGCGGAGTAACAGAAAAGAAAACAGGAACGGTAACATTATTGAGGTGACGCCATCAACATTTCGCTGTTGACAATTACTTAACATAGCAATTCCGGGACTCTGCATTTAGGTCTAATTTTGACAAAACCTAAAAACGCATGGAACTGCTGACGGCACTCTTCAAGAAGAAAATCTCAGAAGATAAAGTTGCCAATATATTTGTAAATACTATTCTTAAATCGGTGGAGCGCGGCTTTCCTGAAGTAGCTGCCATTATTAATAATGATACCGAATTTATAACCCGTCCTTCAATTACCGAAGAAGATTCTGATAAATTTCTGTTCATAGTTATAGCAGGTAATCTTCGCTTTCTGGGAAAATATTTTGGCGAAGAGAACAGAGAGGAACGCATTGCCGAAATGGTTTACGAAAAACTGAGTCGCGTATTTGAAATGCCTGTTACACGCCTGAAAGTAATTATTGAAGACACACAGAATTTTTTCGCGAAGGTGAATTACCCCTCAAAGAATACACATTACGCCATGTCAAAAGCTGTGTTCTATAAATACGATTTGAACCGACACCAGAAAGAGTATTTCAAAAATATGAATACTCCAAACCCTATTTTTCTCAAACATCTGGACGAAGTGATTTACCAGTTTATTATTGACTGGGAATTATTTTCAGAGAAGTATAAGATTACGGAGTAGTTTTCGTCACACTGAACTTGTTTCAGTGTCTGTTTTGAAAGAT
>CAMDBK010000234.1 GCA_945889235.1 Chitinophaga pinensis | reverse complement strand
AACAGGAAAATTATTTTATTGCTTCTATCAAAAAAATAATTCCCTCTGAGTTTTATCTCAGCTTTCTGAAATACTTTGTTGGATGGTTTAACCGTGATTTAGATAAGAACATAACCGAAGAATACAAGCAGGAAATTTTTGGTGTTTCGCAATCAGCATCTGAGGAGTTTGATTACATCGGCAGTAATTATCAACGCATATTAAATTACCATGCAGCACATGATATTGGTCATGCCCTGCAAGACAAAAATATGGTGGTGGGTTGTACTTCATTTGCAGTTTGGAATTCTGCTGCAGAAGACAGTGTACTTACTATAGGGCGCAACTTTGATTTTTATATGGGTGATGATTTTGCGAAAGACAAAATTGTTTGCTTTTATAACCCCGACAGCGGAAATAAATTTATGACCATTACCTGGGCGGGCTTTACGGGAGCGGTTTCCGGGATGAATATAGAAGGGCTAACAGTTACAATTAACGCAGCAAAATCAGAACCACCTCTGGCTTCGGCAACACCTATTTCAGTAGTGGCGCGCGAAATTCTGCAATACGCAACAACTATTGATGAAGCATTTGTGATTGCAAAAAAACGCCAGACTTTTGTTTCGGAAGCCATTCTGATTGGCTCTGCGAAAGATAACCATGCTGCGCTGATTGAGAAATCGCCAACTAAAACAGTTTTATTTTCGCCCGAAGGAAACAGATTAATTTGCACCAATCATTTTCAATCATCAGAGTTTGCATCAGATGAGTTGAATCAAAAGCAAATAAAAGAAAGCGCATCTGCTTATCGCTACAAACGTGTAGAAGAATTACTGAACCAGTCACCCGAAATGGATGTAAGTGAAGCGGCTTACATTCTCCGCGACCGCTCCGGACTTGGTGATTCTGACATTGGGATGGGCAATGAGAAAGCGGTGAATCAGTTGCTGGCACATCATTCTGTTATTTTTCAGCCCGCAAAAAAATTAGTGTGGGTTTCCACTCCACCTTTTCAGTTGGGCGCATATGTTTGCTATAATTTAGACAGCGTGTTTTCGTTTTTTCCAACATTGGATGAAATAGAAGAATTAACTATTGATTCATTGGAAGTTGACGAAGATGATTTTGCGGATTCAATATTATTTGATGAATTTTTATTCTTCAAAAATATTAAGGAGCAACTGCAGGAAGGATTAACAATGGATGAGTTTACCATGAGTTATGATGCAGTTTTCGCATTTACACAATCAAACCCGGAATATTATCTTACTTACTCCTTGCTGGGTGATTATTATGTAAAGAACAAGCAACCGCATGAAGCGGAGATATGTTACGAAATTGCATTAACCAAGGAAATTGCGACTAAGAAAGAGGAAGCGGAGATTGAGAAAAGTTTGGAGAAAATAAGTATAGAAAAGTAACCACGGAGGCACGGAGGGCACTTAGATACACGGAGATGATTGTAACACAAAAATACGTTCAGGATATTTCTTACAAAGTGATTGGTTGTGCAATTGAAGTTCACAAGCACCTTGGTCCTGGGTTATTGGAATCGGTTTATGAAAGCTGTTTGATTGATGAGTTGAAGAGTTCGGGTTTGTCAGTTCAATCTCAGTTATTTGTTCCTGTTGTATACAAAAACAAAGAACTATCGGCATCATTAAAATTGGATATTTTGGTTAATGATATTATTATTGTTGAACTGAAAGCGGTTGAAACAATGATTCCATTATACAAGGCTCAGCTACTTTCATATCTGAAATTGGCAGATAAACCCAAAGGGTTGCTGATAAACTTTCATTGTGAAAACATTACTGAACAGATGGTTTCATTGGTAACAGATAATTTTTCAAAGCTTCCTAAATCTTAGTCTAACTCAGTGCTCTCCTTTAAAAATTCATATTCTACTCCGTGTATCTAAGTGCCCTCCGTGCCTCCGTGGTAAATCTTCTCTTATGCTCATCCCTGAAATAGAAAAGAAAATATCAGCAGAAATCAAACAACTTCAGGAAAAACTTCTTGGTGAGCAAATGCTTTATATTTCAAAGAATTCAAAATTCTATCAAAAGGTTTTTGAACAAAACGGAATAAATCCCGCTGAAATAAAAACTCTGGAAGACCTGCAAAGAATACCGGTTACAACAAAAGACGATTTGCAGCAATACAATGATGATTTTATCTGTGTTGCTAAAAATAAAATCATTGACTATGTAACAACATCAGGTACGCTTGGCGACCCGGTTACTTTTGCCCTGACTGAAAAAGATTTGGAACGACTTGCTTACAACGAAGCAATTTCATTTGTTTGTGCAGGTGGTTCTGAAAACGAAGTGTATCAATTGATGACCACTATTGACAGGCGTTTCATGGCAGGGCTTGCTTACTTTCTTGGCGCACGGAAATTAGGTGCAGGAATAATTCGTGTAGGTGCAGGAATGCCCGAATTGCAATGGGATACAATTAAAAAAATGTCGCCAACAGCGTTAATTACTGTTCCGTCTTTTATTCTTAAGTTGATTGATTTTGCTGAGAAAAATAATATTGATTACCGAAATACATCTATTAAAAAGGCCATTTGCATTGGTGAACCTATCCGAAATTCAGACTTTACACTAAACACACTCGGAGAAAAAATAAAAGAGAAGTGGAACATTGAATTATTGAGCACTTATGCCTCAACTGAAATGGCTACTGCTTTTACTGAATGCGAGGCGGGCAGGGGAGGGCATCACCATCCTGAACTGATTATTGTTGAGTTTCTGGATGATGATGACAAGCAGGTAAAAGCAGACGAAGCAGGCGAAGTAACAATAACAACTTTAGGTGTAGAAGGCATGCCATTGCTGCGTTTTAAAACAGGTGATATTTGTTTTCATCACACAGAAAAATGTGAGTGCGGAAGAAACACCATGCGTTTAGGACCAGTAGTTGGAAGAAAAAAACAAATGATAAAATACAAAGGCACTACGCTTTACCCGCCTGCGTTGTATGATATCCTTAATAATATAGAACAGATAGAAAATTACGTTGTTGAGGTTTTTACCAATGAAATTGGTACAGATGAAATTTTAATCCATGTGACTTCAAAAGAGAAAACAGATTCGGTAATAAAAATAATCACCGACCATTTTCGTGCTAAAGTGCGCGTAACCCCAACAATAAAATTTGTTTCAGCAGCCGAAATCAATGTGATGCAAAACCCCGAAATGAGCCGCAAACCGGTGAAGTTTATTGATAAGCGCGAATAATTTTATTAAACCAAAAATTTGATGTACGTTTGCATTCCGAAATGTCCACGCAGCCACGGTTAATATTAGACAGCAAAAGTTTCGGACTTACTATTAACCGTCTTTGCTGCCAGCTTATAGAAAACCACAACGATTTTAAGCAATCTGCAATCATCGGTTTACAACCGCGCGGAATACTTCTCGCAAAAAGAATTCATAAATTAATTTCAGAGAAAACAGGAAATAATACTATTCCTTACGGAAGTCTGGACATCACTTTTTACCGTGATGATTTTCGCAGAGGCGAGCCACTTACGGCTAAATCCACTGAAATGGATTTTATTGTTGAAGATAAAAAAGTGATTTTAATTGATGATGTACTTTTTACCGGAAGAACAATACGCGCAGGGTTAGATGCCATGCTTGCTTTTGGCAGACCGCAATTAGTTGAATTATTAGTATTGATTGACCGCAGATACAGCCGCCATTTACCCATTATGCCCAATTATGTTGGTAAAACAGTAGATACTATTTCAACAGAAAAAGTTTTGGTAGAATGGAAAGAAGTTGATGGTCAGGATAAAGTTTTGCTACTTCAAAAATGATAAATAAAAAATGACAAAACTGAGTGTTCAACATCTTCTTGGAATAAAATACATCACCAAAAACGATATTGAACTCATTTTTTCAACGGCAGATAATTTTAAAGATGTTATCAACCGTCCGATTAAAAAAGTTCCTTCACTTCGTGACATTACAATAGCCAATTTATTTTTCGAAAACTCAACACGCACAAGACTTTCCTTTGAACTTGCCGAGAAAAGATTGTCGGCAGATGTGGTGAATTTTTCCGCCTCATCATCCTCTGTAAGTAAAGGTGAAACACTTATAGATACTGTAAATAATATCCTTGCCATGAAAGTGGATATTGTTGTGATGCGTCACCCAAAGCCGGGAGCAGCTCTTTTTCTTTCAAAACATGTAAAAGCAAAAATTGTAAATGCAGGTGATGGTGCGCATGAACATCCTACACAAGGTTTGCTGGATGCATTTTCAATTCGTGAAAAATTAGGAAAACTGAAAGGAGTGAAAGTTGCCATAATCGGTGATATTCTTCATTCACGAGTAGCCATTTCAAATATTTATTGCCTGAAAAAATTGGGAGCGGAAGTAATGGTGTGCGGCCCAACAACACTTATTCCGAAATACATCAGCGCATTGGATGTAAAGGTGGAACACAATATGCTGAAAGCCCTGCAATGGTGTGATGTGGCGAATATGTTGCGCATTCAGTTGGAGCGTCAGGAAATAAATTATTTTCCTTCACTGCGCGAATACATTATGATGTATGGTTTGAACAAACAAATACTTGACTCGCTGAACAAGGAAATTATCATTATGCATCCGGGGCCAATCAACCGCGGAGTGGAAATCACTAGCGATGTTGCAGATTCAAAACATTCGGTAATTTTACAACAAGTTGAAAACGGAGTAGCAATACGTATGGCAGTACTCTATCTTTTAGCTGCATAAAAAAAATATTAAAAAATGTTTTAACTTTGATTAAATAGTCGCCCCTCAAATTGTCTATAACAGGTGATTTTATTGACATTGTTGAAAATACAGGTGATAAAAATCTGCCGAAAAAGTAATGATTAGTATTAAAAAGCGGCAAATTTGTTCATGCTTGCAAAACAAAAAAACAGTTCACAAATGG
>CAMDBK010000233.1 GCA_945889235.1 Chitinophaga pinensis | reverse complement strand
TGCATACGCGAGTATACAAACGCGTAGAAATTATTTTGCCGTGTGGTGTGTGGCACTCTGCTTCCCTCTCCTCGCAGGAGAGGGACCGAGCCTGCCCGAATGAACGAATTCATTCGTTCGGGCGGGGGTGAGGTCTCTTCCTCACCACTTAAACACCACCTTCCCCGCGCCCAAACCTATTGAGCCTGTAAGTTCCGTTTGAGTATTATTTGGCGAATTTTTTTTAAAAATTAAAATCAAAAGGGTCTCCGTTAAGTTCACGCCCGCGGAGAATGGCTTGATTGTACCAGTCATCGGGTAACAAAGGTTTTTTTTCTTCAAACGGTATCCCCATATCAACCTTCATACGGTATTGCTCAAAAGCGGACGGAAGTGCTTCCATTATTTTTTCTTTGCGGTAGTTATCGGCAGCTTTATGAATAGCTTCTTTCCAGTCAAACCAACCCTGAACAGCTACAGGCTTATCTGCTTTGCCAAGCATATCCAGGTCATCTTCAATATATTCATCATAATCATCAAAAGCACGTTCGCCTCCGTAGCGCCTGAATATTTCCTGTGTCTGTTTATCTTCATAAGTATTCACAAACCAGGTAAGCCAGCCTTTTTTACTGTAATTTAAAAATGGTCTTCGGTCGGCTTCAGGAGCTATGGGCATATCAGGGTTTTCAAGCTGTTGCTTTTTTTCCTGTTCCCATTGTTTTTGAAGTTGTTTCCCTTTTTTCATTGTTTCAATTCTCCACAAGTTGAGATAAAATTCTTCTTTATCTCCTCTTACATCAGGCAGAAGCAGATAAACTCCAAGACCCGTGCGCCCGTTATGAAAATCATACCAATCAGGGAAATTGCGGTTAGCATTTCCTGTTTGTTCAGCAGCTTTTATTGATTTATAATCCTGCCAACGGTCTAACCATCCCTGCTGATTTTCAAAATTTGAACTTTGAAGGTATTGCATATAAATGTCAATATCACTTTGTGTAATGGGTTCAATAAAAGGGCAGCGGAAAATATTATCTTCCCAGTAATTAAAATCGCAGGTAAGTTTTAGTTGTTTGATCTCCATTTTTTCGGCTCTCCACAGGCATTGAGCGTCAAAGAGTTTTTTCTGCAGAATTTCTCCAAGACGTTGAGTGGCATCTTCCAGCCATACAAGGTCGTCTTTCTCCAGCCATTCTTTATACTTTGGTCCCCATTCCAGCAAATCCAGTTTTTTCTTTGCGTACTGGTCAATAAAATCATCTATAGTATTGGGATATGCATCAGCAAGAAAATCTTTGAGTTGTTGATTTTGCTGAAGTTCTTTTTTAAGTTCAAGATGTTTTTCAATGCGCCACCTGGCTCGTTCTGCTTCTTTTTCCGGGTTCATTGTTATTACTTTTTAGTTATTACATCTTCAGTTTTTCTTTTTTCATAAAATCAAGGTTCTCGGGTTCGCCTCTTAATTTACGAACAGCAAAAATTCGTTTCTTCATTTCGTTTTCTCCTGTGTTAATTTGCAGCCGGGCTTCATCTGTGTTCCAGTTAAAAGGTTTACCTTCTGCAAGGCACTGCCTGTATTGATCAAAAACAGCGGTCAACGTTTCATTAATGGTTTGTTCAGCATATTGGTCATAAGCTGCCTGTAAGGCTTCGCGGTAAACAGCGGTAACGATAAACTTGCAGAACAATACCTGCAAAAGGCATTGGTTAATACCAAAGGAGAGGATCTTGAACCCTCTGTTCTTAAAGCATTAGGTGACATTGAGAAGGCCAGAAAAAACTATGACAAGGCACTTGCATACCAACAAGAAGCCTACAAAAAGGCAGTTGAAAATGACAATTCGTTGTATGCAGCTCAGGCACTAATAGCTAAAGCTACCCTTGAGTTTATTATGGGCAAAAAAGATATGGCCGTGGAAGACTATAAAAAGGTGATACCGTTAGCAACCGAGATGGGTGACAATCTGGAGTTGCAAAATAGTTACGAAGGGCTTGCTGAAGTTTACTCATCAGTTTTACGATTCGACAGTGCCTATAAATACCTGCAGTTGCTTGGCAATGTTAAAGACACTTTGTTTAATGAAGCTGCAGACAAACGCTTATCAGTTTTACGATTAGACTTTGAATTAGAAAAAAAAGAAAGTCAGATTACGCAGCTCACCACCGTAAACGATTTGAATGAAAAGGTTATCCAGCGCCAAAAAATAATCCGTAATCTGATTATAGCAGGGCTCATTTTTATTCTCATCTTCCTTTACACCGCGCTACGCCAGAAACGAAGGATTGAAAAAGAAAAAAAACGTAGTGAAGAATTGTTGCTTAACATCCTTCCCGAAGAAGTAGCCGAAGAGCTAAAAGCAAAAGGCGAAGCCGATGCAAAACTGATAGAGGAAGTAACCGTCTTGTTTACCGACTTCAAGGGCTTTACAGCTATGAGCGAAAAACTAACACCTAAAGAACTGGTAAAAGATATTCACGAATGTTTTTCGGCCTTCGACCACATTATGGAGAAATACGGTATGGAAAAAATAAAAACCATTGGTGATAGTTACATGGCAGCAGGTGGTTTACCAACACCTAACAAAACACATGCAACCGATGCGGTAAACGCAGCCATTGAAATACGTCAGTTTATTAATGAAGGTAAAACCCGAAAACTTGCTGTTGGTGAACCTTATTTTGAAATAAGAATAGGCATACACACCGGTCCCGTTGTAGCCGGAATTGTAGGCGTAAAAAAGTTTGCCTACGATATCTGGGGCGATACGGTTAACACTGCATCACGCATGGAAAGCAGCGGAGAGGTAGGTCAGGTAAATATCAGTGAAAGCACTTATACACAGGTGAAAGATAAATTTGCGTGCAGCTACCGTGGCGAAATTGAAGCCAAGGGAAAAGGTAAAGTGAAGATGTATTTTGTGGAATAAATAATCTAAAGTATCCCGCAGATTTATCGTTATTTTTGCATGAAGTATAAATCATGTCCATCTTCCATTCTTCCGTTGAATCCTGGTTTGCAAAGAACCTTGGTGAGCCTACCGAGGTGCAGCGCCTTGCCTGGAAAGAAATAAAAGCAGGCAATAATACGCTGATTGCCGCTCCCACGGGTTCGGGTAAAACACTAGCTGCATTTCTTTCGGCTATTGATGATTTGGTAAAACAAAGTCTTGAATTTAGTTTAGAGAATTCCACACAAGTGGTTTATATCTCGCCACTAAAAGCGCTGAGTAATGATATTGAGCGCAACCTGAATGTACCGCTTTCGGGAATACAAAAGGAACTGGAAGAGCAAGGATTATTCCCTCCCGGAATACGGGTAAGTGTGCGCACAGGCGATACACCACAGGCAGAGCGGACAGGGATGATAAAAAATCCTCCGCATATTTTAGTCACCACTCCTGAATCATTATACCTGATGCTGACTTCCGTAAACGGGAGAAAAATATTATCCACTGTGCAGACTGTTATAGTGGATGAGATACATGCGCTGGTGGGCGATAAAAGAGGTTCACATTTGGCACTTTCATTAGAACGCCTGGAAGTTCTAACAAAGAACAGATTGAAACGCATCGGCATTTCGGCAACACAGAAACCGATTGAGCAGGTTGCCGAATTTCTGACCGGAACACATGGAAAAGAACATCCTGCCGTGATTGTAAACGCAGGACACAGACGCACATTGGATATTGCCATTGAAGTGCCGCCATCACCGCTTACAGCAGTAATGGCCAACGAAGTGTGGGGCGAGATCTACCAGAAACTGGAAGAGTTAATTCTTTCGCATAAGACAACGCTGATTTTTGTAAACACACGAAGATTAGCAGAGCGATTAGCGCATACCTTAACAGAACGATTAGGCGAACAAGCCATTACCGCGCACCACGGCAGCATGAGCAAAGACCACCGCTTTGATGCCGAGCAGCGTTTGAAAAACGGTTTACTGCGGGCATTGGTTGCTACTGCTTCCTTGGAATTAGGTATTGATATTGGCTCAGTTGATTTAGTTTGTCAGGTTGGTTCTCCGCGTTCCATCGCTGCTTTTCTGCAACGGGTTGGTCGCTCGGGACACAGTGTTATAGGAACACCGAAAGGGCGTTTGTTTCCTTTGAATTTAGATGAGTTGGCAGAAAGCGTTGCCATTTTAGATGCCGTAAAACGCGGTGAATTAGACAAAATAATTATCCCAGATAAACCGCTTGACATCCTTGCGCAGCAACTAGTTGCCGAAGTTTCTTGTGATGAATACAAAGAAGATGATTTGTTTGAATTGGTGAAGAAAGCTTATCCCTATCGCAATCTTGAACGCAAAGAATTTGATGAAATAGTAACCATGCTCTCGGATGGCTTTGCCACCAAGCGCGGCAGGCGCAGCGCTTACCTGCACCGCGATATGGTGAACGATACGTTGCGTGCCCGCAAAGGCGCAAAGCTTACCGCCATTGTTTCGGGCGGAGCAATACCGGACAATTTTGATTACGATGTTATATTGGAACCAAGCGGAACTTATCTCGGAACATTGAACGAAGACTTTGCCATTGAAAGCATGGCAGGTGATATTTTTCAGTTAGGAAATACTTCGTGGAGAATACTGAATGTGGAAACCGGAAAAGTGCGTGTGGAAGATGCAGGCGGCATGTCACCTACTATTCCTTTCTGGCTGGGCGAAGCGCCCGGAAGAACGGTGGAATTATCACAAGCAGTTTCAAGATTGCGTGCAGAAATTTCTGATAAATTAGGAAGCAACCATGATCTGCAAATAGCAGCAACGGTTCAGGCATTGACAGAGGATTTAGGTTTGTCTTCTTCTGCTTCCGAGCAATTGGTAAACTTTTATGCATCCGCACAAGCGGCATTGGGAGTAATGCCCACGCAGGAAACATTGGTGATGGAACGCTTCTTTGATGAAGCGGGTGATATGCACCTGGTTATTCATTCACCTTATGGAAGCCGCATGAACAGAGCGTGGGGA
>CAMDBK010000232.1 GCA_945889235.1 Chitinophaga pinensis | reverse complement strand
GAGCCTTATGGATTTTAACGAAGAAAAAACTATTGATGAAACAAGACAGGGCGAAGCGCTTGCCTTAGCCCCCTCTCCTTTGGAGAGGGCGGGGGGTGAGGCTACTAAAAAGCTTTTCCTTGAAAGCTACGGCTGTGCCATGAATTTTTCTGATAGCGAGATTGTGGCTTCCATTCTGGTCGGACAAGGTTATTCCACAACTACGGATGAAACCGAAGCAGATTTGGTTTTGATAAATACCTGCGCTATTCGTGAAAATGCCGAGCAGCGTGTTCGTCAGCGTTTGACTGAATTTAAAAAAGCAAAGAAAAATAATCCTTCGCTGATTGTAGGTGTTATGGGTTGCATGGCAGAACGTTTGAAGGCAAAATTCCTGGAAGAAGAAAAAATAGTTGACATTGTTGTTGGTCCCGATGCATACCGCGATTTACCTAAGTTGATTGAAACAGTTGAAGGCGGACAAAAAGCTGTGAATGTATTGTTGTCGCGTGAAGAAACATATGCTGACATCAGCCCTGTTCGGTTGGGAAGCAATGGCGTTACGGCTTTCATCAGCATCATGCGCGGATGCGATAACATGTGCGCATTCTGTGTTGTTCCTTTTACCCGTGGTCGTGAGCGCAGCCGCGACCCGCACAGCATTGTTGAAGAAGCAAAAGACCTATTTGCTCGTGGTTACCGTGAAGTTACATTACTCGGACAAAACGTAGATTCATATTTATATGCAGGCGGAGGTTTGAAAAAAGAAATCACCGAAGAGCAGAAGAAAACCGCAACCACTTTTGCCAATCTTTTGGAGATGGTGGCACTTGTTTCACCTGACCTGCGTGTGCGTTTCAGCACATCCAATCCTCAGGACATGACGGATGATGTGCTTTATGCCATCGCGAAACATGAGAACATTTGCAATTACGTTCATCTGCCAGTTCAGGCTGGAAGCACTTCCATGCTTACCCGCATGAACCGCGGCTATACCCGCGAAAAATATTTAGACCGGATTGCCGCAATCAAAAGGATTATTCCCGACTGCGGAATTTCAACAGATATTATCACCGGCTTTTGCGGTGAAACAGAAGAAGAACATCAGGAAACACTTTCATTGATGAGAGAAGTGCGTAATGATTTTGCTTACATGTTTGCTTACAGCGAGCGACCGAAAACTTTTGCTGAAAAGAATTTGAAGGATGATGTTCCTGAAAATATAAAGTTGAAAAGATTACAGGAAGTAATTGATTTGCAACTGCAACATTCAGCTGCAAAAGTGAAAGAAGGCGTAGGAAAAGTTCATAAAGTTCTGGTAGAACAGTTTTCAAAAAAATCAGCTGAAATGCTTTCAGGTCGCAACTCACAAAACACGGTTGTGGTTTTTCCAAAGGGCAATTTTAAAAAAGGAGACTTTGTAAATGTGCTGGCTACTAAATGCACAGGAGGAACGTTAATTGGTGAAGCAGTTTAAGAAGGGAGACAAGAGATAAGAAACAAGAATCAAGAAAGAGAGAATGGCTCATAATTTTAAAAATCTTAAAATTTGGGAGAAAGCGATGGAATTGACAGATTTAACTTTTAATTACACTAAAGGCTTACCAGTCGAAGAAAGATATAATTTGATTTCTCAGATAAACAGATGCTCTTGTTCTGTTCCTTCTAATATTGCTGAGGGTTCAGGAAAAAGAACTAATCTTCATTTTGCAGAATTTTTATCTACATCTCTTTCGTCTTCCTATGAACTTGAAACCCAGTTATTGATTTGTAAACGTAGAAATTACGGAGATGAAGAATTGCTAAATAAAACGCTTGATTTAGCAATAGAGATTCAAAGAATGATTTATAATTTCAGAGAAAAAATATTGAATGATGAAAAAAGCTAAGTCTTGTTTCTTGCTTCTTAATTCTTGCCTCTTTTTAAAATGACTACTCAAGAAATAAAAAACCGTTTTGGAATCATTGGTAATTCACCATTGCTGAACCGCGCGATTGAAGTTGCCATGCAGGTTGCACCAACCGATATTACCGTTCTGGTAACAGGTGAAAGCGGCTCAGGAAAAGAAACATTTCCGAAAATTATTCATCAACTCAGCGCGCGGAAACACGGAACATACATTGCTGTAAACTGCGGAGCAATACCGGAAGGCACAATAGATTCGGAATTATTTGGGCACGAGAAAGGTTCATTCACAGGCGCTCACGAAACCCGTAAAGGTTATTTTGAAGTAGCTGATGGCGGAACTATATTTCTGGATGAGGTTGCGGAGATGCCATTAGCAACACAGGCTCGCTTGCTTCGTGTTTTGGAAACAGGTGAGTTTATAAAAGTAGGTTCATCAAAAGCGCAGAAAACAAATGTGAGAGTAGTGGCTGCTACCAATGTAAATATTCCGCAGGCAATTGAGCGTGGAAAGTTTCGTGAAGACCTTTATTACAGGCTCAACACCGTCCCTATTTACGTTCCATCTTTGCGTAACAGACGGGAGGATATTCATTTGCTTTTCCGCAAGTTTGCAAGTGATTTTGCAGAGAAGTATCGCATGCCTGCAATCAAATTAGAAGATGAAGCAGTGCGTATGTTGGAAAATTATACGTTTCCCGGAAACGTGCGCCAACTGAAAAACATTGTTGAGCAGGTTTCTATCATTGAAAAAGAACGGAATATTTCAGGAGCAATATTTCAACATTATTTACCAACCGATAACGGCAAACCCAATCTGCCTGCGGTTTACGAGAAGCCAAAAGATAATCCTGAATTTTCAGAGCGCGAGTTATTATACAAAGTTCTTTTTGATATGAAGAAAGATATCAACGACATGAAGAAATTAGTTGTTGAATTGATTTCAAATGAAGAAGGCAACCAGCAATTCCGTGAAAAAAACGAAGGACTGATTAATAAATTGTATCGTGAAGTGGAGCCTGTCTCTGAAATGGAACATGGTGTTCAGGTGCAACGCAAAAATACGGAGCATGAACATTTTGTAGTTCCTGAAGAAGTGGCGGAACAATCACTTTCATTGGAAGAAACAGAAATAGGTTTGATAAAACGTGCATTGGAAAAACACAAAGGCAAACGCAAAGATGCCGCTGCCGAATTGGGTATTTCAGAACGCACACTGTATCGCAAAATCAATGAATACAATATTGATAAGTAAGATGAAGAGGCAAGAAGGAAGAGTCAAGAGTCAAGAGTTTGGTTTTCCATGTCTTGTTTCTTATATCTTGTTTCTTGCTTCTTGGCTCTTGCTTCTCCCATCCTGCCGTGTTTATTCTTTCACTGGCGCATCAACAGGCGAATCAAAAACAGTTTCCATTATTTATTTTAAAAGCAATGCTCCATTGGCTCCGCCAACGTTTAGCCAAAAATTCACTGAAACATTGCGCGATAAATTTACTTCACAAACAAGTTTAACGCTTGTTCCAAGCAAAGGCGATTTGAATTTTGAGGGCTTTATAACCGGCTATGCTACTGCTCCGGTATCAATTCAGGGCAATGAAACTGCAGCTTTGAACAGGTTGACAATTACAGTCAGCGTTACATTCACCAACGCCAAAGACGAGAAACAAAATTTTGAACAGAGCTTTACACGTTTTGCAGATTTCAACAGTTCACAAAGTTTAGCTGCAGTACAAGACCAGTTGGTTGCTGAAATCAACGACCAGTTGGTGCAAGATATTTTTAATAAATCAGTAATTAACTGGTAACATGAATTTAGAACAATTCAACGGTTTTCTGAATTCACCCGCAACGCTCAACGGGCAAAGTCTTTCGCTGCTTACTGAGTTGGTAAAAGAATATCCTTATTTTCAGACTGCACAGGTTTTACTCGCTAAAAACCTTCACAACGAAAAAAATATCCGCTACAATGCTCAGTTGAAAATTGCTGCGGCTTATTCTATCGACAGAAAAAAACTGTATGAACTTATTAAGGGTATTGCAGAAGTTGAGCAGAAGGTAATTCAGCCTGTAATTAAGGAAGAGAAGAAAGAAATTCCGCAAGAGAAACCTGTTGAAAAAATAAAAACAGAAGAACCGATAGTAAAAAAGAAAGAGGAAGAAAAAGTTGAAACGGTAGTTAAAAAGCAACAACCAATCTCTGAAGAAACACACACTTTTACTGAATGGCTGAAACTGGCATCTATCCATTCTGTAAAGGCTGTGGAAATTGAGCGCGAAAAGAAAAAGCCTTCTCAGAAAGATGAATTGATTGAGAAGTTTTTAAAAGACGAACCTAAAATCAGCAAACCACAAAAAAAAGAATTTTTCTCTCCGGTAGCTCAAGGGAAACAAAGCTTGATAGAAGATGAAGATTTAGTGAGCGAAACTCTTGCACAGATTTATGAAAAGCAGGGTTTCTACTCAAAGGCAATAAAGGCTTACGAGAAATTAAGTTTGAGATATCCCGAAAAAAAGCTTTCCTTTGCAGCCCGAATTGAAAATTTAAGACAACAATTAAACGAACAATAACATGTATTTATTCATTTCAGTTTTAATCATTATAGTATGCGCACTGCTGGTTTTGGTAGTGTTAGTGCAAAATTCTAAAGGCGGAGGTTTGTCATCAAGTTTTGGAGCTTCCAATCAAGTTATGGGCGTTAAAAAAACAGGTGATTTTTTGGAAAAATCAACCTGGGGTTTAGCAATTGCATTATTAGTACTAAGCCTTGCATCAACCGCATTTATCAACCGCGAAAACGGAACACAACAAAACGAATCAGCTATTAAAGAACAGATTGATAATGCTCAGGCTCCTGAACAGGAACAACCACAGGCACCTGCACCAACCGGACAGGAACAACAGTCACCACCGGCAGGAAATAATCCATAAGATTTAAATTTCTTTAAGTAAAAAATGTCAGGTCACCCTGACATTTTTTATCTCCGAAACTGAAAAATTGTCCATTAAAACCGCTTGGCACGGTAAGTGACAAGAGGCGCACACCGAAAATAATTTATTCAAATTAGTTAAACCAATAAATCAAATCAAAAAATGTC
>CAMDBK010000231.1 GCA_945889235.1 Chitinophaga pinensis | reverse complement strand
CACCGGCATCATAAATTTCGGTCAGGTTCATGTCTTCTTTTCCTGCAATGCCAACAAAAATTAAATCAGTTCTTAGTTGGGTAGGTTGAGCGGGAATCCCGGCAGAACAGGAGATAGCTGCAGCGATAGTATTATTCTGAGCTGCAAGGTTAGAAGCAATTCTGCCGCCTCCGGAAAAGCCGCAGGTGAATATCTTCTCTTCGTTGATTTTTAGTTTTTGTTTTGTATCAGCAAACAATTTGTTGACTGCATTGCTGACTGTATTCCAGTCCATGCCATTTTTAGTGACATTACTTCCAACGAAAATAATTCCTAAGCTATCTGCTGTTGATTTGTATTTCTCAATTGGTAAATTTCCTTTTCCGTGAGGGTCGAAGAAATAAATTATTGGGTATGATTTTGTGGAGTCGTATTGAGTGGGTAGGTAGAGCACATAGGTGTTTGTAGCGTTTGCATTACAACTAACGGTGTACGTTTTACCTCCGGTGTATTGGATTTCAGAAACTGAGTTTTGTTTGTGTTCTGCTTTCTTTTCGGTGCAAGAGAAAGCAGCAAAAGAGATAAAAAGAAAAAAAATATTTTTCATTTTATGAATGTAAGACACGAGCATCGTGTTTCTACAATTTAATTTACACCTTGTAGTATCCAGCTATCCTTCAACGCTATTTCCCAATCGTTATCCCAATCTTTTTTGGTGGTGACAAGGTTGTTGAAGATAATAGTGTTCTCTGTGATTTCTGCTTTTTCAAGCAGCGCTGATATCTGAGGAAGTTTGCAGGTTTTTATCTCTCCGTCTTTGCGGTAGGCAATCTGCATACGGTCTAAAAGGTCGGTATTAAAATCTGTTTCTATCTTTTTAACCAATGCTACTGATTTATCTATAGAGCAGCCGCTTGCAGCTGCTTGTTGTTCGTCAACGCCAATTACTAAAAAGCGGTTGTGTAAAATTTCAGCTGCAGCTTTTAGCGCAGCTCCATGTGCCGACCATGTTGTTACAAACTCAGTGGCAAGAGTATTTATTTTCTGAACCTCATCCGCAGTAAATTCTCTGCTGCTTTGGTAAACCCAAATTCTTGATTCTGGTGAAAGTTGTTGAAGTGTAATCATTTTATAAATCCTGTGCGTTTGCAATTAATTCAGCAACATCATACACTTTTACTTCTGCTTCTTTGTTGAAGTGTTTTACTCCATCGGTCATCATGGTCATGCAGAACGGGCAGCCGGTTGCAATCACATTTGGATTTAATGCCAACGCTTCTTCTGCACGCTCAACGTTTACTTCTTTATCACCGTGTTCGGCTTCTTTAAACATCTGAGCACCGCCTGCACCGCAGCAAAGTCCGTTGGCCCGACTGCGTTTCATTTCGGTTAATTCATTGTCTAGTTTTTCAATAATACTGCGGGGAGCTTCGTATTCGTTGTTGGCACGGCCAAGGTAACAAGGGTCGTGGAATGTTATTTTTTTGCCTTTGAATGAGCCGCCTTCTACTTTTAGTTTACCATCATTAATAAGTTGCTGAATAAGCTGGGTGTGGTGGATTACTTCATAGTTTCCGCCTAGATCAGGGTATTCATTTTTTAGTGTGTTAAAGCAATGTGGACATCCGGTTACAATTTTTTTTACCTCATAACCATTTAAAACCTGGATGTTGGTGAATGCCTGCATCTGGAAAAGAAATTCGTTTCCCGCACGTTTTGCAGGGTCGCCTGTACATGATTCTTCGGTGCCGAGAACTGCAAATTTTACCCCAGCTTTATTAAGAATTTTTACAATGGCTTTGGTTATTTTCTTTGCGCGGTCGTCAAAACTTCCGGCACAACCCACCCAGAAAAGTATTTCAGGAACTTCGCCATCGGCAATACATTCAGCCATTGTAGGAACTTTTATTTCCATATCGTGTTCTTCTTTTTATTAAATTAATTTTCGTTTGCCCAGTTTAATCTGTCGGCTTGTGCAAACTGCCAGGGCGCACCGTTATTCTCAACATTGGTAAACATTCCGGCTAACGCGGAAGGTGCATTTGATTCTTCCATTACTAAGTTTCTGCGCAGGTCAACGATAATACTCAAGGGGTCAATATTCACCGGACAGGCCTCAACACAAGCGTTGCAGGATGTACAAGCCCACAATTCTTCAGGCGAAATAAAATCATGCAGCAATGATTTTCCGTCATTAAATTCTGCTCCGTTCTTATCAATGTTTTTTCCCACTTCTTCTAATCTGTAGCGGGTATCCATCATTATTTTGCGAGGAGAAAGTTTTTTGCCTGTAATATTTGCCGGGCAATTGGATGTGCAGCGCCCGCACTCGGTGCAAGAGTATGCATCCATCAATTGTTTCCAAGTTAAATCCTGTACATCTTTCGCTCCGAATTTAACTGGAGCGGCATCAGCAGGCGGGGGAGTGGCAGACGGATCAAACATCAGTTTTACTTCGTTGGTAACAGATTCCATATTGTTGAATTTACCTTTTGCATTCAGATTAGAATAAAATACATTAGGAAAAGCTAGCAGAATGTGAAAGTGTTTTGAATACGGAACATAATTCAGGAAGAACAAAATGCCGCAGATGTGGAACCACCAAACTGAGCGTTCAATCATGACAAGTGTTTCGCTGCTAAGTCCAGTAAATAGTGCTGAATAGTATTGTGAAAAGGGAAATGCACCTGCATGAATGTAATGTTCAACTCCACGGCTTTGCAACACCTGATCAGTTGCATTCATGGTGAAGAAGGCTGTCATCAAGAATATCTCGATAGTAAGAATAAGATTTGCATCACTGCGCGGCCATGAGGTCATTTCGGCTGACCAGAAACGTTTTAGTTTTATAATATTTCTGCGGATAAGAAATACAATACAGGCAACTAAAACACCTAATCCCAGAAATTCAAACGATGCAATAACAAAATTGTAAAAACCTCCGAGAAAGGCAAAGACTCTGTGTGTTCCAGTAATTCCGTCAATAATGATTTCAAGTAATTCAATATTCATAATAATGAATCCGACATAAATCAAGATGTGCATGATTCCCGCAACAGGGCGCACTACCATTTTTGACTGTCCGATGGCAACAAGCGACATTACCTTCAGTCGCTGAGCAAAATTGTTGTTGAGATTAATATCCCTTCCCAGCCTGATGTTGCGGATGATGGTTTTGATTCTAAGCGCGAATAAAACGAAGGCGCCAACAAATAGAAGTAAGAAAATTATGTTTGAAATACCCATTGTGGATTATATGATTGGGTTGAACAATATTATTTGTTTTTTTCCTTTCTTCCGAAAACAGAAATGGTAACGTATCTGCCCGGATTTTCTTTTATATCAATGAACAGATTGTCGAGATTTTTAGAAGCATTGTTAAGGTTGTTGTAAAGACTATCGTTATTTACGAGCATACCTATTGAACCTTCGCCACTATTGATTTTATTGAAGACTTCAGCTGCTTCGGTCAACGCTTTATCTGCATTTTCAATTGCTGATTTAAAGTTTGATTTTGCCAGAGTATCACTTAATGATGAGAAATTTGTAAGAATATTCTGAATTTTATCGTTGTTGTTTTTTATGTTCCCGGTAATGGATTCGAGATTGGTGAAAATCTGAGCAAGCTTTCCTTTTTCTTCTGAAACCAATGTGTCAAGCCCGCCAGTGGCACTTTCCAGATTCGCCAAAGTTTTTTTAAGACTTGAAACGCTGTGTGCAAGATTATCTCTGTTTTCTTTGTTTACAATCATGCGGATGTCTGACATGGCAGAATCCAGTTGAGCAAAAATTGAAATTGCCCGTGCTTTCAGAGGTTCCACTGCTGTGTTTATTTCATCACTAAGTGTTGATTTAATTTCATGTAACAAGGTGTCACCGCTTTGTGCATAAACGGAAGTATCTTTCAAAACCAGTTCAATCGCTTTTGAACCTAATAAATCAGCGCTGATGATACGGGCAATAGAATTAACAGGTACTTTAAAATCAGTATTGGTGAGTTGCATTTTTACAATTACTTTTCCTGAATTATCAGGGTGGAAATACATGGTTTGAACAAACCCGATTTTGTAGCCGTTAATTAGTACAGGACTTGAAACAGTTAGTCCTTCCACCTTTGGGTAAACAGCAAAATAATGGCGTTGGTTGCTGAAAATGTTGAAGCCTTTCAGGAAATTAAATCCCCAGAAAGAAAAGGCTATGGTCATTATAATGACTGCTCCGATTTTTATTTCTTTTGAATATTTCATGTGTAAATAATTTGATTTTTATTGGTCACATGGAACTCGTAGATGCGGTTGTTTTTATTTATGTTGGTATGCATACTCGTTTCATTCGTTCTGTTTGTTCAAAATTTCTCTTGCCTTTGCCATGTCAATCCGCTCGCCATTCATAAATGCAATTACAAATGCATCGGTAAAACCATGTTTGCGAACTTTAGCCTGTTGAGCGGTTGCGGCTTCAATAGTATTAAAATTTCCTGAAGCATATTTATGTAATCCGTTTCCTTCGTATTCAAAAATATCATCAATTCCTGAAAATTTTGACGAAGATAATGGAAACGAAGTTGGTGAACTGAAAAATTGTACCCTGAAAATCAATTTTTCGGATGCTACAGTTTCTTTGGGTTTTATTTCAACCGGAGTTTCTTTTTTTATTTCCTGAGTTTGAACCTGTTCTTTTACTATTACTTTTTGAGGCTCTGCTTTTTCGGGTTCTTTCTTTACTTCAACATTATCTTTTTTGTTTTCAAGTGATTCCCTTATTTTTCTTAGCCATTCTTCTTTTTTTGCCAGCATTACTTCCCGTTCCAGTTCTGCTACTTCATCCGATTTTTTTCTGGCGATAGCTTCCTGTTTTGCTTTTTCTTCTATCTCAAGTTGCTCTTTTGTTGCTGGGTCTAATTCTAATTTTGCTTTCGCTTCAGCATCTTGTTTTGCTTTAAGGTCTGCTTGTTCTTTAGCTTTTGCAATTTCTTCATCTTTTAACTTTTGTTCTGCTTCTGCTTTAGCTTTTGCTTCGGCATCTTGTTTTGCTTTAAG
>CAMDBK010000230.1 GCA_945889235.1 Chitinophaga pinensis | reverse complement strand
CTTTTCTGATGTGCGCTCCGATTTAATCATATAAGAAGCAATTGCTTTTTTCAATTCAGGCAATTCAAGCATAGGGAGATATTTCATCATGTAACTTTTATCCTCATCCAGATTATCATCATAATTCAAAAGTGCCGGCAAATTTTCCTGAATTGCAAAGCGTAAAAATCGTAGTTCAATATTATTTTTATTTTTTTCAATAGCATCTTCCAGCAGCTTCTTCCCGTCTTTAAAATACTCCAGCTTAGAGAATGGGTTAACACAATATTTTGCTTTCAACATGGTAACACAACCTGTATAACCGCAAATCAAATCTTTACCTTCTCCTTTTCCGTTTAATGCAGTATATAATTCCTCGCAAACGGTTTCATCCTTTGTAGCAAGCGGATATTTTTTGCGCACTTGTTCAAGGGTTAATTCCTGCGCGAATGCTGAAACAGAAACAAGAAACAAGAAACAAGAAGCAAGAAAAGCTTTCATTTTCTAAATCAAATTCAAACTATGTCTAAAATACGCTCCGGCTAACAACGCGTACTTTCTCGGATTTGAAATACGAATACGGCCATTTAAAACACCTGCAATCGGTGTATTTTTTATTTTTTTAAAAAGCGAATAGTAGTACACATACACCATATACACCGCGAAACGACTTTCTTTCGGCAGGCCTTTTATACCTGCAAAACCTTCGCTGTAATCGGCTTCTATTTCACTTTCCAATTGCAGTTTGGTTTGCTCATTAAAATTCTCCATCTGCAATTCCGGGAAATAAATTCTTCCTAATTTCTGGTTGTCTGCTTTCATATCGCGCAGAAAATTTACTTTCTGAAAAGCAGCGCCCAGCTTCATAGCCGGGTGTTTTAATGATTGATATAATTCTTCATCCCCTTTACAGAATATTCGCAGACACATTAAACCAACTGCTTCTGCTGAACCCAAAACATAATCATCAAAACTTTTGCGGTCGTGGTGTTTCTTCTCCAAATCCATTTCCATGCTACACAAAAAAACATCTATCAGTTCCTGTTCAATTTTGTAATTGTTTACAGTCTGCTGAAAACTGTTAAGAATAGGATTAAGACTGATACCGTCTTTAATAGCGAGTTTTGTTTCGTCAGAAAAACGTTTCAGCAATTCAGGCTTATTAAAATTATGAAAGCTATCCACAATCTCGTCTGCAAAGCGCACAAAACCATAAACAGAATGAATGGGGCGTATTAATTCTTTGTCCAGAAAATTAATGGCAAGTGAAAAGGAAGTGCTGTAGGCGCGCGTTACCGCTTTGCTGCATTTATAGGAAACCTTATCAAACAATTCCTTCTCTTTCATTAGTGCGAAAATAAGAAAAACCGTCATGCTGAATTTATTTCAGCATCTTAATTTATCAAGACCCTGAAACAAGTTCAGGGTGACGTAACCAATCAATATGCTCCACTCCTCTTACGTGTTATCCATTCTGCTGCCAGCATAAACAAAATGAGGAAGAACAGCCATTTGAAGTGAATAACATCACGCAGTTTTTTCTGATTATAAATAACAGGCTTGATGTCTTCACGCGAAACAATTTCATTGCCAAGATTTTCCAGTTCATTCTTATAAAACATTTTTCCTCCTGTAGATGCCGCAAGGTTGTAAAGCAGCTGATGGTCGGCAACGGTATTCACGGTTTCAATAAATAAAGCGCTTACGGTAAAACGGCCGCGCGCATTCAATGTTTTTTCGCCTACACTAACGGTTGCTTCATAACTGTAATTTCCGGGAGGAAGGTTTCCGGCATTGAGGCGATACGCATTTCCGGTGCGGGTAAAGGTGAACGGAAATTTTTTATTCTCACTGTTTACAATGCTCATATTTACTTCCGCCTCATTAATCAATTCATAACTTTCGTTGTAAAGTTCCGCATCAAAAATCACTGCTTCACTTTCGGTGAAATGATTATTTACATTCACACGAAAAAGGCTTTTATCAGTCTTTACCGAAAGATATTGCACAATTTTACTGATAAAAGAATTGAATGAATTATGATTTCCGTTAATGGCAAAATCACTAAGCCTCCAGTGCCATAAACCTTCACCGGTAAGTACTCCAATTTTGTTTTCGCCTTGCTGCGTAAAATACAATAACGGCATATCGGTGGCCACCATTCCTATCCGTTGTTTCAACATTACCGATGCAGCCACACTCAGTTTATAATCTCCAAACGGACATTGCAACGGAGGAAACTTCAGAATATCTTTTTTCAATTCATCATCCACCGTAAACAAGGTGAAGTGTTCATCAGGAACGGCCTGCACTTCATTCACAGAATTATTTCTCACCTGTATTTCAAGGCCTAACCCGGCTGTATTAAAGTTCTGTATGCGTGTATCCTTACCAAGAATATAAAACGCAGGAATTCCTGCCTGTATAACACTCTGCACAAGGTTTGCAGCAGCCGGCTTTTGTGATGGAATCTGATGCAGAATAATCAGGTTATAACCTTTGATATTCTTGTCAAGATTATCAAGCAGGCGCACATCTACTTCATAGTTTTCATTTACCTCAATTGCTTGTCGCAACGCAGCTACATCAGGATGAGCCGTGTTGGCAACAATTAATACTTTCTGTCTGCCATCCAGCACTTCAATAAAAATATCAGTGCTGTTGTTGCGTTGAGTTAATTCACCTTTCAGCGAAGAAAGACGAACCGAATATTTCTGCAAACCCGGTTTCTTAGCTTCCAGAATTACAGGAACTGTTTCGCTGTAATTATCACTTGTAATTGTAATCTTCTTTTCAAAAACTTTTGTGCTGTCCCACAAAATGGCAAGCATTACTTCTGAGCCTTTAAACTGTTTGGCTTCTGCAATTATTTCCAACGGAAAATTATTTCCGAGGTAAGCAAAACGGTTGTGATTTACCTTTGACAGAATTACATCTTTGCGCACATTCGTATCGCCTAAGGCAATGGTGTAAACCGGTGCAATCGCTTTATTAGTCGTATAAACAGGATTACTTCCTTTGTTGTACAATCCATCGGAAGCCAGCACAATTGCTCCCACATTTCGGTTGCCGTAAACATTATTTATCTCATCAAACAAACCCGAAATATCGGTTTGCTTTTCAGAATAATTAAACTCGTTCTTCTCCTCTACTCTATCGCCAAAGGAATAGGTTTTCACTTCAAACTTATCACCCAGTTGCTTTACCAATTTGCTGAAATTATCTGCATATTCTTTTCGATAAAAAGCAGAGTCTTTACCGGTAACAATTGATTCTGAATTATCCTGAGCAACAACAATAATCGGTTTCTCCACTTCACGCAGATTAGTTTTCAATAAAGGCGAAAGCAACAGAATGGCAATGATGGTTACTGCAAAAAAGCGCAGCACCGCCATCGTGCGTATCAACCAGATATTTAAACTTTCAAATGTTTTATCTCTGCGGTAAAGAAACCAAGAAACCGCTGCTCCTGCTGCAACGCAGAAGATGAGAAACCAGGAAGGATATTCGAAGACTATTTGCAAGGTGTGTTCATGTTTTGTATTTCGTCATGCTGAACTTGTTTCAGCATCTCATTTTAAGACCCTGAAACAAGTTCAGGGTGACGCTCCGTTACGTCAGCATTCCTCCGCAAACAGAAATTACCTGTCCTGTAATGTAAGCCGACATATCAGAAGCAAGGAACAAAGCTGTGTTGGCAATATCTTCAGGCGTTCCTCCACGTTTGAGGGGAATAGCATCGCGCCAGCCCTGCACAGTTTTTTCATCCAACGCTCCCGTCATTTCTGTTTCAATAAAACCGGGAGCAATTACATTGCTGCGGATATTGCGTGAACCTAATTCCAACGCAACGGATTTTGTGAAACCAATTATTCCTGCTTTAGATGCTGCATAATTTGCTTGTCCTGCATTTCCTTTTATGCCTACAACCGAACTAAGATTGATGATGCTTCCGCTGCGCTGTTTTAAAAAAGTGCGTTGCGCTGCTTTCACAGTATTGAAGACCGATTTAAGATTGGTGTCAATTACTTCGTCCCATTGCGCTTCGGTCATGCGCATTAATAAATTGTCGCGGGTTATGCCGGCATTATTTACCAATATGTGCAAAGCACCAAACTCTGTCACCACATCATTCACTAATTTTTCGGCAGTGGCGGTTTCAGCTGCATTGCTCTGATAGCCTTTTGATTTTATTCCAAAAGCTGCAAGTTCTTTTTCCAGTTCCTGCGCTTTTTCAACAGAACTCTGAAACGTGAAAGCCACATTGGCTCCGTGTTCTGCAAATTTCAAGGCTATACCCCGCCCTATTCCGCGGGTGGCACCTGTAACTAAAGCAACTTTTCCTTCCAGTAACTTCATAGCGATTCATTTTTTTATGAAAGGCTTCAAAGGTATGCAGAAAGTTGAATGGTTGTATCCGGTTTTCAGAAGGTTATTTCTTCCACTTAATGCTGCAACCGATAGCTTTGGTAAAGTCAGGATTTACCGGTTTTGATGCCAGCAGATTGTCAACAGCATTCTCCACATATTTTTCTTTCACAGCTGCTGCATCATCGGCATTGTCATCAATTGCGCCAATGTATTTAACTATCAAATCATTTTTTTCTTTCTCAACAATATACACGTGGGGTGTTCTTGCAGCACCATAAGAACGCGCAATAGCCTGTGTTTCGTCAAGCAGATAAGGAAACGAAAAGTTTTTCTCTTTCGCACGTTTTACCATGTTATCAAAACTATCTTCTGCATGAGTAGCAGGATCGTTAGGATTTATTGCAACAACCGGATAACCTTTTGCAGCATACTTTTTATTAAGGTCGTTTAAACGGTCTTCATACTTTACTGAGAAGGGGCAATGGTTGCAGGTAAAGACAATGATAAAGCCTTTTGCCACTTTATTATCACCCAGTGAAATTAGTTGCCCGTCCACATTTTTTAATTTAAAATCAGCAGCAACATCACCCACTTTATAGCCGCCATCGGGTGTAAACGAAGTAAGAGAAAAGAATACTGTTACTGCTAAGAGAAGTTTGTTCATTGTTAGTTTAGTTTAGTT
>CAMDBK010000229.1 GCA_945889235.1 Chitinophaga pinensis | reverse complement strand
AATTATGTAACGAATGCAACATGGGATGATATATGGATGAACGAAGGTTTTACCGTTTATTTTGAGCGCAGAATTGTAGAAGCCATTTACGGAAAAGATTACGTGGACATGCAGTGGCAATTGGGCTTACAGGATTTGGAAGCTACCATTGATGAGTTTAAAGAATCAGGAGAGGAATCATCCTTGAAGCTTCACCTGCAAGGCAGAAACCCTGATGACGGGTTGAGTGATATACCGTATGAAAAAGGCGCGCATTTTCTTTTACTGCTCGAACAAAAAGCAGGAAGAGAAAAACTGGATAAATTTCTGAATGATTATTTCAACGCACATGCTTTTAAAACTATCACCACCGAAGAATTTGTAAAATATCTTGACGAGGAATTGATTAAAAAATATTCGCTGGATGTGAATGTGGATGAATGGATTTATAAGAATGGATTACCTGCCAATTGTCCTAAAGTTGTTTCCGCGAAATTCAAAACAGTTGAACAAGCTTTATTCTCGTGGAACAAAGGAACCAAACCTGAATTGTTGCCCACAAAAGACTGGACCTGTCACGAGTGGCTGCACTTTATCCGCAACCTGCCGGGAGATATTAATGCAATGGAAATGGAAAAACTGGATAATGCTTTTCACTTTACCACTTCAGGAAATTCGGAAGTAGCAGCTGCGTGGTTTGTTCAGGCTATCAATAGTAATTACAAAAAGCCTTTCCCTGAAATAGAAACATTTTTAATGAATGTGGGAAGAAGAAAATTTATTCTTCCGCTCTATAAATCATTGGCAAAAACCGAAGATGGAAAAAAATTTGCGCTGGAAATTTATGCAAAGGCAAGACCAAATTACCATGGGGTTGCTGCGAATACGGTGGATGAGTTGTTGGGAATAAAAAAGTAAACTTACAACACCATTTGTAACACAAAAAGAAAAGGGCGGACATTTCTGCCCACCCCTTCTCAACACAACAAACAAACTATTAATATCAGACACGAACATCGTGTCTCTACATTATTCGGTTTTCATTAGTTTCTTAGAAACTTTGAGTGAACCATCTGCTGATAAAATATTAAGCGTATAAATTCCGGCACTTAGTTTTGCTGTTTGCAGCGTAACCTGTGTTTTACCTGAAGATACACTTACCAAATGGCTGTCCATTGTTCTTCCGGTGATATCATACAGTGTAAAGCTGAGTTGCAACGTTGCTTCAGACGAAACAGTGATAAACATTTCGTTTGCCGATGGATTTGGAAATACATTTCCGAAACCAAGTTTGGCTGCTTCAACGGCTGAACTTATTCCTGTAGTAACTTCGGTTGAGTTTACAATAATATTGATGTTATCAATGCTTGGCTCATTTGGCCCGATGGTTACAATGGCAGGGGTAGTTAACAAGCCCGGTACCTCAGCCCATACTTTGTAAGTTCCGTAAGCAATACCATCAAACTGGAATTGCCCTTGTGAATTTGAATAAGTATAAGCAATGGGGTAGTTATTCATATCCAGTAGCATTACCTGTACGTTAGCCAATGGATCACCGGGGCCTTCGGTTTTGTTGGCACCTTGTGTTACATCACCGCCAATGAAACCGGGACCGCCCTGATTTGCACCTGCAATCAACCAGATATCAATACCGTTTAGGTTTGCATTTACGTTAACCTGTGCGGCATAATTCCAGAAGAGTGAGTTGCCATAATAAGTAGGCAGGAAATTCCAGTAGTAAGCCGAGTTTTGTGTTAGCGCTGCTTTAACCAGGTACTGACCGGCAGGTACGTTGCAGAAACTATACACACCATTCGAGTCAAGTGTGGTAGCCATTACAGCATACAACAGGTTGGTATTAGGGTCGAAGGTAATGAGGTACACAATTACATCATCGGCAAGCAGGTTTGGAGTACCAAGGCTGATTGTTCCGGTTACGCAATAGTTAAGCATTCCGTTTCCACCAATGGTTACTGCCTGGCAATATGAGCTCTGGCAGCCTGTAGACGGGTCGCTGACGAGTACGCATACCTGATAGGTTCCCGCAGGAAGCACTACGCTGATGGTTTGTCCCTGATAGCTTACTCCGTTAATACTCCAGCTATAAGAAGCCGAGTTGCTTCCGGCACCATAGGCGCTGAAGGTTGTTCCTGCTCCGGGAGTAGAATAGTATTGAAACCATACCTGACATGGGTTGGTATTCAGGCTATCCACTACTACCTGCTCACAATACGTATCGCCACAAGTGTTAAAGAAATCACCTATTTGCAGGCATACATTATATACTCCGGGGTTGGCATATTGATGAGTTGGATGCTGCTGATTAGAAGTTGTTCCGTCACCAAAATCCCATAGCCAGTAGCCGATGTTTCCTGATGAGTAATCAAAAAAGTACAATACTCCAGCACTGTCGGCCTGATAGAAATAAGCCTGACATCCTCCGGTATTGTTTCCCTGAACTACCTCGCAATAGGTGTCTGAGCAGTTGCCCGAAATGATTGTTAAACAAACGGTGTGAGCGCTGCTGTCGTTATAATAATGAATAGGGTTTTCGAGGTTAGAAGTTGAACCATCACCAAAATCCCATAAGTAGGTAGCATTTTGCCCGCTATAGCTGTAGTTGGTAAACTGAAAACCTGCCAGACCATTAGGATTACTTACTGTATTCCAGCCGAAATATGCATAACAGTCATTGCTTCCATCGCTTACATATACATTTTCGCAGTAGGCCGAGTTGCAGTTGTTAACCGTGAGGCATACCATGTAATAGCCTGTATCGCTATAGGTATGAATTGGGTTTTGCTGGGTTGAAGAGCTTCCATCACCAAAATCCCAGTACCATGAGGTTACGTTGCTTTGTGATGAGCCAAAGAAGTATTGTGTTAAATAATTCAGGCTGTCGCGCATGGCATAGAAATACGAATCGCAGCCGCTGCCGATGTTGGCGCCAACACTATCGCAAAAGGTTGCAGTGCAGCCTAAAAAGGTATTTGATACCGTGAGGCAAACCAGGTAAGGGCCTGTTCCATTGTAGCTATGGCCAGGATTTTGTCCCGTTCCTGTGCTTCCATCACCAAAATCCCACATGTAGTTAATGCCGCTGTTAGGGTCACCGTTTGCATAAAACTGAAAAGCGGTTGTTCCCGGAACAGTTCCCCAGGTAAAGGAAGGGTCGCAGGTGTTGATAGTATCGGTACAGATATAAAAATCTTTCCAGCCATTATTCACCGTTCCTTGCATATTATTAATCAGGGTATCGAGCGGCTGTTGCAGGCAATCCCAAATGTAAACAGCGAAATGCACATTGGGCCCTATTACGCTTCCTCCCGGAATGTAAAAGCTGTAATAACCATTAGCATTAGTGGTTTCACAGTCGGAATACTGAAAAGATTGGTTGGTACTGTCGGCATAAACACAAACTGTCCAGCCGCTTACCGGCTGCCCTGTATTATTGCTGTAAACATAACCCTCAATGAGCATGGCATTGGGGTCGGGCTGCGCATAGCTGCAGCAAAAAGCTGCAAACACTATGGCAATTGTTGAAAGTAATTTTTTCATTTTTTTATTGTTTTATTAATTAGTAATTTCTTGTTTGGGATTAATTATGGTGCAAATATGGGGTGGCTTATAAGTATGTGCAACTTGAATTTACGGATTTCTTACACATACAAATATACCATATCAATGCAATTTGAATATATAAATGAATTTGAATAGCCTATTTATTACTTTATTTTATTACACATTCAGAATATATTTTCCATGTAAAAATAAGTTGCTTTCTGTTTTGGCAATGCGTATACCTATTTTGGTGAACTTCTAAAACATCAAAATAAGCTACACTCTTGCAAAAGGGTACTATTTACCTCAAAAAGCACTCCTTTGCGAGGTATATATAACCCTTTTTTAGGTAAATAGTGTCCTTTGCGGGGTGCGGAGGCTCCTTTTTATAGTGCTTACAATCCATTATGAAGTATGTACACTCCTTTATGAAGTATGTACAGTCCTTTGCGAGGTATGTACAGCGCTATTACTGGTGTTTCCAAAATCAGCGAAAGTATGTATGCTCCTGTCTGAAGTACGGATAATCAGATCGCAGGTGCGGACTGAATTTTCCTTAAAAACACGCAATTCCTGCAAATAATTTCGTGAAATCAGTTCCATAATATCCTACTTTTGCGTTCCTCAATTTTTCACCCATGGAACAAGACAAAAATCTGAAGTTAGATGATCTATTCTTTGAAGCCGACCAGCTTATCAAAGACCAGCGCATCAGCGATGCCATCAGCAAACTGAATGAGATCTTGGCTGAAGCACCCGATTACGGACGTGCACACAACCACCTCGGCTGGATTTACGAAACCAAGTACAAAGAATATACAAAGGCTTATGAACACTACCGTCTGGCACTAAAATTCAGTCCTGATTATGCTGCGGTGTATTACAACTATGCTATTTTGCTCAGCACCCTGCGCAAGTTTGATGAACTGGAAGCCTTATTAAACCAAGCTATCAAAGTTCCGGGAATGAACTTCGCTACCATTTATAATGAATATGCCATTATGTATGAAGCGCAGGGAAAATTAGACGATGCCATCCATCACTACAAACTATACGCACAAAATCTTTACGACAATAAACTGATTGATGGCGCAGTGGAATCTATTAACCGCTGCAAACGCAAGAAGGAAATTCTCTGACGATAGAAAATAGAAAACAGAATAGTTTAAATAGTAAATATTCATTCTGCACTTCGCCCATATTTTCTATTTACTATTTAAACTATTCTATTTTCTATAAAAAAATGTTCCGCTCCTACCTCGTACTCCTCTCCTTTTTCATTTGCTCCGTTTCCTTCGCCCAAAAAAAAACGGATTACACGCCAAGTGATATTTCTACCGTTTCCCCCGCGCCATACAATTACAAATCGCAGAAACAATTTAAACATTACACCTATTCCTCTTTTTACCTTACCATGCGCGATGGCAATAAAATTGCCGTTGAAGTTTACATGCCTAAAGGATTAAAAGAAGGCGAAAAAATTCCGACCATCATGC
>CAMDBK010000228.1 GCA_945889235.1 Chitinophaga pinensis | reverse complement strand
ATGAAAACCTTTATAACCGTTAAAGGGAAAATAAAACGTAATGCTACACTTAGCTATCCTCTTCCGCATTCAGGAGATGAAGAAGCGGGTCCGGAACACACACCTGACATGGAATTATTGAAAAATAATTTCAGGATGCAGACAATAATGATGATTGCCGAGGGATTTGCCCTGCACAACGGAATGATTCCCATAAATGACAGTTCTGCAATAAAAACTGCTATCAACTGGAATGAAAATAATACGATGATTTATGAACTGGCAATTCCTTTTACTGAACTATACGGGAACAACTATTCTGCAAAAGATTTAGTGAATGAAATTATTTTGCATGTTGAAATTGGCGCCATGAAAAAACCACACGTTACAGGCAGTACACAAGCTCCTATGGGAGCTGCGGGAGTAATGGGAGGCCGAGCCATGAGCGGAATGAATTACCAAACAAATACCGGAGCAAAAGGCCCCTGGTATCAGGTACAGGAATTCACTCAAAAATTTATTCCTGCCAATAAATAATTTTTTTAAGATACTATTTCATTTCCATTTTTAAGACCTTGTTATTTTGTTACGTTTGTGCAAAACAACAAAATCAACCTGTATATGAGAATTGGAATAATCGGAAGCGGAGGCTCAGGAATGTCTGCAGCATGGCTCTTGGATAAAAATCATGATGTCACATTATTTGAAAAAAGAAATTATTTAGGCGGACACACACACAGTGTTGAAGTAATATTAAACGGAAAAAATCACATTATTGATGACGGTGCAGCCTGGTTTTCACCAAGTATTTATCCCTATTTCAATGCCTATCTTGATATAGTTGGTGTTGAGTTTGACTGGATTCCTCTTTCACTGACTTATTACAACCAATCAAAACAACAGGTAAATTGTATGCCGCCTGTTACTGCGCGAAATATACTGGCAATGTTTACTAGCAGAACTACATTACCTGAATTATTAGCCCTTAACAAAGCTGTAAACGCTGCAAAAACAATAGTTGCAAACAAACAAACTTCTGTTGATTTCAAAACTTTTATTGACGGATTATCTGTTTCAGAAAAAATTAAAGAGAACTTCCTTAAGCCGCTATTGTCGGGGTTATGGGGCGCACCTTATGATGAAACTAACACGTTTTCTATTTACCCGTTAATGAAATATATTGTATATCACAAACCATCAGGATTGCAGTACTACAATTGGAAAACCATGAAAGGTGGTACTAAAAATTACATCGCCACCGTTCATAAAAATCTAAAGAAAACCACAACTATATTAAATGCCGAAGTTCAGAAAATTGAATTCAATAAAGAAAATAACACTGTACAGGTTTTTACAAAAGACAACACCTATTCATTTGATAAATTAATTATCACAGGTGGTGCAAGAGATTCGGCAATGCTGCTGAAGAACAGCATTGATTATAATCAGGCATTTGAAATTCTTAATCAATTTAAGTGTTACAAAGCAACGCTTGCAACACATTCAGATGTTTCTTTAATGCCGCCCGACAGAAAAGACTGGTCGGTAGTAAACGTAACTTTCAATGGAGTTGATTCTTATGCAACCATCTGGCATGGCTCAAAAAATAACGAAGATATTTTTTGCAGTTACATAAATCCTGACAATGGTTTACCGAAAAATCTGCATCATACTTCAGAGTGGTGGCTGCCTTGTGAAACGCCTGAATTTTATCAGTTGCAAAATCAACTTGCAACAGTTCAGGGAATCAATAATGTTTATTTAGGAGGTGATTATACACACGATATCGGCTCACATGAAGACGCTATTTTGTCTTCTGTAAATGCAGTTGAAAAAATTGCACCTGATTCTGAGCGTTTAATAGAGTTGAAAAAGGCTGCTGCTTTATATAAGGGATAGTTTTTTTAAACTTTTCCTTTCAACGCGTGCCCTGTATAAGAACCTTTACATTTAACCAATTCCTCAGGTGTGCCTGAAAACACAAGATTTCCGCCTTGTTTACCGCCTTCGGGTCCAAGGTCAATAACATAATCGGCACATTTAATCACATCGGGGTTATGTTCAATAATAACGAGTGAGTGTCCATTTTGCAACAGCATTTCAAATGCTTTCAATAGTTTTTTGATGTCGTGGAAATGCAAGCCTGTTGTGGGTTCATCAAAGATGAATAAGGTTTTATCTGCCTTAACTCCTTTGCCAATGAACGATGCAAGTTTTATCCGTTGCGCTTCTCCTCCACTCAGTGTGCTGCTGCTTTGTCCGAGTTTTACGTAGCCTAAACCTACATCTAACAAAGGCCGCAATTGTGCGGCAATACGTGCATCATTTTTTTCAAAGAATTCCATGGCTTCATCAACAGTCATATCCAAAATGTCAGCAATGTTTTTTTCCTTGAACGTAATTTCAAGAATGTCTTGTTTAAAGCGTTTGCCATTACAGTTATCACAAGGCAAATGAATGTCAGCCATAAACTGCATTTCAATCAAAACCTCACCTTCACCATCACACACATCACAGCGACCGCCTTCCACGTTGAAAGAAAAAAATCCCGGACCATACCCGCGAAACTTTGCCAATTGCTGATTACTAAACAAGGTGCGGATATCATCATACACTTTAATATACGTAACAGGATTACTGCGCGAAGAACGACCAATCGGGTTCTGATCAACAAACTCTACAGCTTTTAATTTATGAATGTCGCCTTCCAGTTTATCAAACTGTCCGGGCTTACCGGAGACACCTGCAAATATTTTTTTCAACGCAGGATATAACACACTGCGCACCAACGAACTTTTTCCTGAACCGCTTACACCTGTAATAACACAAAGTGTATTTAAAGGAAAAGAAACATCTATGTTCTTGAGATTATTTTCACGAACACCTTTTAAAGTAATTAATGATTTAGATGTTCTGCGTTTTGCAGGTAATTCAATCTTTTCTTTTCCTGTAAGGTAGCGTGCTGTAATGCTCTTTTCTTCTTTCAGAATATCTTTTTGGTCGCCAATAAAAACAACATTTCCTCCTCCGGTTCCTGCTTCTGGACCAATGTCAATCAGCAAATCAGAGGCACGCATAATTTCTTCATCATGCTCTACCACAATTACTGTGTTGCCAATATCACGTAATGATTTCAAGATTTTAATCAATCTTTCTGTATCTCTCGGATGCAATCCAATGCTTGGTTCATCAAGAATATAAAGTGACCCCACCAGGCTGCTTCCCAATGAGGAAGCCAGATTAATACGTTGCGACTCGCCACCGGAAAGTGTTGAAGAAAGCCTGTTCAGTGTTAAATAACCCAAGCCAACATCTTCCAGAAATTGCAAACGAGAGACAATCTCTTTCATTAATCGCTTGGCAACGGTTGTGTCGTGTTCATTTAATTTCAACACAGAAAAAAATGGCAGCAACTCATTCACCGGCATCAGCATCAATTCGCTCACCGACTTCCCTCCTATCTTCACATAGTTTGCATCTTTGCGCAGGCGTGTTCCTTTGCAATCAGGACAAAGCGTTCTGCCACGGTAGCGCGACAACATAACACGGTATTGTATTTTATAACTCTTTGATTCCAAATAACGGAAGAACGCATAAATGCCTTCCAGTTCTTTGTTTCCGTTCCATAACAAATCTTTCTGCTCATCACTCAACTCAAAATAAGGTTTATGAATCGGGAACTTGAATTTATAAGCAGCCTTGATGAAATAATCTTTCCACTCGCTCATGCTCTCTCCACGCCAGCAAACAATGGCTTCATCAAATACAGATTTGCTTTTATCAGGAACAACTAAATCTTCATCAATACCGATAATACTGCCGAAACCTTCACACTTTTTGCAGGCACCATAAGGATTATTGAAAGCAAAGAGATTTACGGATGGCTCTTCAAATGAAATTCCATCGGCTTCAAAACGGTTGGAAAAAGTTCGTGCTATTGGTTTTTCGCCTTCATTTACTTGTTCAATAATGCAATCACCACCGCCTTCAAAAAAAGCCGTCTCAACAGAATCAGCAATGCGGCTGGAAAGTTCTGCATCATTTGTGTTTACGGCAAAGCGGTCGATCAATAAATTAATAGTTGTCGGAATCGTTTTTGTTTTTGCAAACTCTTCAAGCCGTATAATTTCTTCTCCGGTTTTCACACGTGTAAACCCTTGCCTTATCAATGTTTCCACATGCTCTTTGAAGCCGATATTTATCGGCTTCTTTACTTTCACTGGTGCAATAAGCATCACCTTAGTTTCCGCAGGAAGTGACAGCACATAATCCACTACATCGGTTGTGGTTTCTCTCTTCACTATTTTCCCTGAAACAGGTGAATAGGTTTTTCCTATTCGTGCAAAAAGCAATTTAATGTAATCGTAAATCTCAGTGCTTGTCCCAACGGTTGAGCGCGGATTTACTGTATTCACTTTTTGCTCAATGGCAATGGCAGGAACAATTCCTTTTATATAATCTACTTCGGGTTTATCAATCTTTCCAAGAAACTGTCGTGCATATGCAGAAAGGCTTTCTACATATCTGCGTTGACCTTCAGCATAGAGCGTATCAAAAGCAAGAGAAGATTTTCCTGAACCGGAAAGCCCTGTTATAACAACAAGTTTTTTGTGAGGAATGGCAAGACTTATATTCTTGAGATTATGAACCCGCGCACCTTTTATGATGATGTATTCTTTGGGACTTAAGCGCTCAATATCTTTAACAACAGGCATAGCAGAAAACAGAAATGGGATGCGAAGTTATGGGATAAATACTATTCCAACTCCAATCCCAACTGTTGTTGTTCTGAAGGTTTATCACCTTTCTTTTTCTTTTCAGCAGGTTTTTCTTTCTTCACTGCGGCCTGCAGTTTTTGTATTACCTCTTTTGAAACCGGTTCAATGTCTTCCTCATCAATCGGTATTTCAAGCGCAAGTGAATCTGCTGTCAGGTCAACCTCAGTTGTGTCTTCCACAACAGGCTCGTCATATGGTAAAGGTTCCAACAAATCAACACTCTTAACTTTATATGCTGAGAGGCGATTGCCGATTGCTTTCAAACCTTTCACGGCTATGAACTCTGAAAGATTGATTTTTTCAGGAGCAATGTCTTCGCCTTTATGTTTGTA
>CAMDBK010000227.1 GCA_945889235.1 Chitinophaga pinensis | reverse complement strand
TGAAGTTCTTTATAACGCTGAAGAATATTTTTTACACGTTGTGCGGTGTTGTAATGTTCGTCACCTAAAACAGCAGCAGAAAGAATACGTGAAGTTGAATCCAACGGATCCACTGCCGGATAAATACCAAGCTCAGCAATCTTACGGCTCAATACCGTTGTAGCATCCAAGTGAGAGAACGTTGTTGCCGGTGCAGGGTCAGTCAAGTCATCCGCAGGCACATAAACCGCCTGAACCGATGTGATAGAACCGCGTTTAGTTGAAGTGATACGTTCCTGCATCAGTCCCATCTCTGTTGCAAGAGTTGGCTGGTAACCCACGGCAGATGGCATTCGACCTAAAAGAGCCGATACCTCAGAACCTGCCTGTGTAAAACGGAAGATATTATCAATGAAGAACAGGATATCGCGGCCACCTGTTTTCTCATCACCATCACGGAAATATTCCGCTACTGTTAAACCTGAAAGGGCAACACGGGCACGTGCTCCGGGAGGCTCGTTCATTTGACCGAAAACCAGAGTAGCCTGTGATTGTTCTAATTCTTTTAAATCCACCTTGCTCAAATCCCATCCGCCTTTTTCCATGCTGTGTTTGAATGCATCTCCGTAACGGATAACACCTGATTCAATCATCTCACGCAGCAAATCGTTTCCTTCTCTTGTTCTTTCTCCCACACCCGAAAATACTGACAGACCTGCATATCCTTTTGCGATGTTGTTGATAAGCTCCATGATAAGAACCGTTTTTCCAACACCCGCACCACCGAACAAACCGATTTTACCACCTTTTGCATAAGGCTCCAAAAGGTCAATAACTTTAATACCGGTGAACAGAACTTCGTTAGAAGTAGAAAGGTCTTCGAATTTTGGAGGATCGCGGTGAATTGGATAACCACCTGCATTGGAAACTGCTCCGATACCGTCAATGGCTTCACCAACAACGTTGAAGAGTCTTCCTTTTACTTTATCGCCTGTAGGCATGGTGATGGGCTGACCGGTTGTGGTTACTTCCATTCCGCGGCTTAAACCATCGGTAGAGTCCATGGCTACGGCACGCACGGTGTCTTCACCAATGTGTTGTTGACACTCTAATATAATTTTTTGTCCGTTTGAACGTGTGATTTCCAGTGCATCATAAATTTTAGGTAACGATGAACCTTCTACATCAAAACTGATGTCCACTACGGGGCCGATAATCTGAACTATTTTTCCTTTATTTACTGACATTTCAGCGTTTTTTTTGTGATTAAGAATTGTTTTAAATCGGGCGCAAAAGTAGTATTATAGGTAATACGAAAAAGTGTTGGTGATAAAATAATTTTGCACAGGCTCTTAACAATAAAAAAGCCCCGCTTTTTTGCGGAGCTTTTTTTAAAGCATTGTTGTTAAAGTTTTATTGGGCTTGTGCCTTTTCACCATTCAACTCGTAATCAAATTTGTTTTTCTGAACATGGTAAAATACATTGCCAACAGGTATTTCAGAATTAGCGGTATTAACACCGGGAATAAAATCTACATTGAAGTAAAAATCCAGTGAGTGAATTGTTTTGCCATAAACATTGGTATCAAAACTTATCCGCTTTGAAATATAGTTTGCCTTTGCAATTTCAATAACGTATTTTGAATTGTAGTCGAGTTTGAAGCCAAACTCACCGTTAATGTTTGATTTCATTTGCTGAACCTGAACCCATTTTCCGTTGTTTTCCTGGTCTTCATAAAGGGTAGCAACTGCTTTTTTAACTGATTCGTCACCTAGCCTGGCAAAACCATACACCTCCAGTTTGTTGATGTTAATAGCACTGAACTGTGCCGAAACCTGTTGTACTGCAACTAAGCTTACAATGAGAGCGATTGGGAGTAATTTTATATATTTCATTTTTTTATATTTTTGGTTCTTATACAACTATCCTGATTATATTGTTAGAAAAAAACGACAAACGACACTATTCATTTTAAACGTAATTTTGCATCGATAAAAAAAAGCCGTTGAAAGTTTACAATCATATTGAAGAGTTTACAGGATGTACCAATGCCGTTGTAACAACAGGAACATTTGACGGGGTTCATACAGGGCATCAGGCAATCATAAGAAGGCTCAATGAAATAGCTGCAAAAGAAAATGGCGAAAGCGTGTTGCTCTCCTTTTATCCGCATCCGCGCATGGTACTTTTTCCTGATGATATTGACCTGAAATTATTGACAACACAGGATGAAAAAATTTCACTGCTTGAAAAATACGGTATTCAGCATTTGATTATTCAACCATTCACCAAAGAGTTTTCGCGCCTGAGTTCATTGCAGTTTATCCGCGAAATACTGGTTAATAAAATAAAGACAAAAAAACTGGTGATTGGTTATGATCATCATTTCGGGCGCAACCGTGAAGGCAGCTTTGCACATCTGAAAGAAACCGGACCGATGTATGGTTTTACAGTTGAAGAAATACCTGCACAGGATGTTGACCATGTTGCCGTTAGTTCTACAAAAATACGTCAGGCTTTAAAGGAAGGTGATATATGGACAGCAAAGGAATTTCTTGGTCATGATTACACGCTTACCGGAAAAGTAATACACGGAGAAAAAAAAGGACATGAGTTAGGTTATCCCACTGCTAATATTTCAGTTGAAAGCAGGTATAAACTTATTCCTGCTATTGGCATTTATGCTGTAAAGACTGAGGTTGAAGGTGTATTGTATGATGGCATGCTCTACATCGGAAATCGTCCTACATTGAATGGTAAATACCTGAGCATAGAAGTTAACCTGTTTGATTTTAATAAGGATGTTTATGGTAAACACATTACGGTTTATTTCAAAAATAAAATTCGTGATGATATAAAGTTTAATGGCTTGGATGAATTAAAGATTCAACTGGCAAACGATAAATTATCGGCAATAAATTTGCTGAAAGAACAAGAAAAATAAACTATTGCAACATGAAAAAAGTAATTCTGTTACTTCTTACTTCCAACTTCTTATTGCTGACTTCCAATGCGCAGCGCCTGCTTGATTCCATTTCACTTGCACACGAGTATGAATACAAAAGTCTCGCAGAAGCCTTGGCTAACCCCGATAGTGTTCACAAACTTTCACTCAAACGCCAGAAACTTTCGACTATTCCGCAGGAGGTTTATTCATTGCCATACCTTCAGGAACTTGACCTGACCAATAACAAAATACGAGTGCTTCCTACTGAAATAGCAAAGCTCAAAAACCTGAGTTATCTCAATGTTTCAAAAAATTTGTTGGAAACATTTCCAAAAGAAATAGGGGAGCTGACCAAACTAAAAACTCTTGTTGCCAGCCAGAATGAAGTTCTTTCATCATTTCCTCCCGAGATGAGCAAAATGGAAAGTCTCACTTACCTTGATGTTTGGGGAACTTCAATCAGTGAGTTTCCGCAAGAGATGAGTAAGATGAAAAACCTTATGTGGATTGACTTGCGAACAATAAACCTGAACAAGGATGAAAAGGCGGAAATAGAAAAGTTGTTTCCTCAGGCCAAAATATATTCATCCGAGGGCTGCAACTGCGGACCATAAAAAAAGGGACGCTGAAAAGCGTCCCTTTTTATTTCTAAAACTATTTGTCTGTTTAAAAAATAGGAGCAGCTCCGATATAAATTCTGCCCGTATATTCTTTGTTGCCATTCATAAGTTTAACAATGTAAATACCGGCAGCAACTTCAGGAATGTTTACTGAACAACGTCCGCCATTCAGTTGCACCAACTGGCTTGAAGTAATTATTTGTCCGTTTGCAGAATACATGGAAAAGTAACCTGAGCATTCTTTCATACCCGAAGTTTCAATAATAATCTGACCGTTGCTCTGGTAAAATTTAACACCACCGTTTACTGCTTCAATACCGGTTACAACAGGAGCATCAAAAACAATGGAGAACCTGTGTTCATCATCACCTGTTGCGGTAAAGCTGTAAGATGAAGTTTCTGTAATTTCTTCAATACTGCCTGTTAAAGCATCTGCAAGGTAAACAGGATTTCCGCCACCAAAGCCAAGCAATTCATTTGCCGAAATTGAATAGTTTCCGGCAGCACCATTGAATACAAGTGGGATAACAGTTTCGGTAGTATAACCCGGCAGCGCATTGATTGAAACATTACTTTCACTTAAGCGCGATGCCAGCATAGGAACATCCTGAGACATACTTCTGATTTTATAAGAGTCAAAATTATCCATGTCCTGTGATGCATTAATATCAAAGTAAACAACCGTTTCATCATAGAAATTATTTCCGGTTACTTTCAGGCGAATGAGCTCAGAAATTTCATCTGTTTTAAAGTAACTTACAGATGAAGTAACCCGTGCAGTTTGTAAAACAGAAATCTGCGGGAAATAATCATTGGCAACCACAAAGAAAGCCTGCATAGGAGCAATGTAAGATGTTCCACCATTTGTTCCAACAGTTCCGTTGTAAGAAGTGTATTGCTGTATAGCTGGGTTCCAGATGTAGATTGAGTTTGTAATATGATTTTTTGCCCATCCATTTGGAGCATTCCAGTCAATACCGGAAGGGTAGGGGTTACCAACTAAATTCCAACCGTTACCTCCACCACCCGGTGTATATGAAAGGTTTTTTATTGGTGAAACGTGGTGTTTGTAAGTTCCTGTAATATCAAGTGTGGTAGTAATAGTAATCTTAGCAGCATAGCCGTTCATATTTGAAATAGCCGATGGACCTTTTAAGCAATTATAAGAAAAAGGACTGCCTGAACCACTTGACGATTCATTAAAAGAAAAGAATGTTCCTGTCGGTGTTGAACCATAACTGTTTGGAACCAGAGTAAAGTCATCTGCAAAACCTGAAAGACCGGTATCTACAATAGTATCAGTTCTTAAAGACGAAGCAATTAAGTGATTAAAAGGCGATGCAGAAGCAGGAGCAGCAGGGATATAACGCTCAGCAGTTAATCTTCCTTCAATATCCCCGTTTCCACCTCCTGCAATTTGTGCAGTACCTGATGAAGTTGATTTTAACACAAGTGGGTTTCCATAAGTGTAAAATATTCCATTGGTAAGAATTACAATACCAGACACTGTTTGTGTACCTGAATTAATACTAATCATCATTTGA
>CAMDBK010000226.1 GCA_945889235.1 Chitinophaga pinensis | reverse complement strand
TTGTTGATGAAAAAAGAGAAGTTGAAGTACACTGGCGGTATGATGATGACGATGATGACATGCTGGATGCAGGACAAATTTTCTCTGAACTCACCAAACTGAAGTTCAAGATGATTGGAACAACCTGATTTTACAGGTATTCAAGCCTTGAAACAGATGCGCAGGTTTTTATTTATTTGCTTTTTATTAAGTAGTTTATTCAAGGGCTCAGCAGCAAACTTCTCAAGAATAAATTCATTCGAACTGTCCGTTCCTGTTATTACTCCTGACGGACCTACTACATTCTGCGCAGGCGAAAGTGTTACACTTACTTCATCTTCTTTAACAGGAAATATTTGGTCGCCAAACGGTGAAACAACTCAAAGTATTATTATAACGGTTTCGGGAAACTATTATGTAACCGTAACCGATTCGTTAGGAAATACTGAAGTCTCATCTTCAATAGATGTAACCGTAAATGAAAACCCTGAAACCCCGTTAATAACTGCAAGCGGATCTCTTTCATTTTGTGAAGGCGATAGTGTAATACTTACCTCATCCGTTGCTGAAGGATACCTCTGGAGTTCCGGAGGTGAAACAACACAATCAATAACTGTTACTTCTTCAGGCATGTATGCTGTAACAATTTACCACGTTAATGGCTGTCGCGGAAACTCAGATACGCTTGATATAATTGTCAGCAGCAACCCAGCTCCAGTGATAACAATAGACGGGTCAGCAACATTCTGCGAAGGTGACAGCACCGTGTTATCAGTAAGTGCTTATGAAACTTATTTATGGTTACCAAGCGGTGAAACCACACAAAATATAACTGTTTATTCAACCGGAAATTTTTCAGTAACCGTAACAGATTCCAACGGATGTTCAGGCATTTCAGGGGCTTTAGATATTGAAACCCTTCCTCTGCCTTTAGTAAATATTAACCCGAATGGAATTATTAATTTTTGTGAGGGCGATAGTGTAAGGCTTATTGCTTCATCACCAAATGCTTCCGGTTATCAATGGTTTCGTAACGGAATTAATATGCCCGGAACAACAGGTGTATCAATAACAGTCATTGATTTTGCAAACTATTCAGTAGAAGCAACCGCACAAAATGGTTGTTCAGCGGCTTCCCAAATTGTATCAGTGCAGGTCGGACAAATTCCTTATGCTTATGCAGGAATTGATGAAATAATTTGTGAAGGAGACAGCATTTCAATTACAGCAGCAAATGGTGGTCAGAATTTTTTGTGGAGCAATGGAGCAACTACACAATCAATCAATGCTTCACCATCTGACACTACTGAATATACAGTTACAGTAAGCAATCCGTACTGCACCCAGACAGACATTGATTCTATTATAATCAATGTAACTTCCCATCCTGTAGCTGAAGCATCAGCATCTGGAAATTTCACAACCGGAAGTTCAATAAATTTCAGCACTATTTCAGGCGACAACAGCATAGTAACCTGGTTTTGGGATTTAGGTGATGGCAACAGTGAAAGCATGAGTGAAACAAATCACACCTATGATTCAGAAGGAATTTATTTAGTTACACTTACCGTTGAAAATCAATATGGCTGCGTATCTTCAGATACTATCGAGGTAAACATTCAACAGGTCATTGATATTTCAAATGTTATAACACCTAACGGTGATGGCATAAATGATTATTTAAGTTTAAAAAATAACGGTGTTGAAAATTACAGAATTAGAATTTTTAATCGCAACGGACAAGTTGTTTACGAACAAAAAGCAAAAGAACTGAACTGGGATGGAAGAACAAATTCAGGTGTTCTACTTTCAGCCGGAACCTACTTCTACATCCTGAAAATAAAAAACAACGGAAGCCTTGGCAATATTGAACAAACTGGATATATTACAGTAATAAGATAAAAAGGATTTTTGTGTTTTATTTTCAGTCTTGTAAATCACAAAAAGAATTTACTTTTGCCAACCTAAAAACATTCTAAACATTTACACTTTCAAAACTTAATCTAAATGAACATTCACGAGTATCAAGGGAAATCTATTTTAAAAAGTTTTGGTGTTCAAGTGCAGCGCGGCATTGTTGCCGAATCACCTGAAAGCGCAGTGGCAGCAGCAAAACAATTACACACAGAAACAGGAACAAACTGGTGGGTGGTGAAAGCGCAGATACATGCAGGCGGACGCGGAAAAGGCGGTGGAGTAAAGCTTGCAAAAAACATTGATGAAGTGTTGGAAAAATCAAAAGCAATTATTGGAATGCAGCTGATAACGCCACAAACCGGACCACAGGGTAAAAAAGTTAACAAAGTACTGATTGCTGAAGACGTTTATTATCCCGGTGAAAGTAAAACTGCTGAGTTTTATATGAGCGTATTACTTAACCGCCAAACCGGACGCAATATAATTATGTACAGCACCGAAGGAGGAATGGACATTGAAGAAGTGGCGCACAAAACTCCTGAAAAAATTTTCAAGGAAGAGATTGACCCTAAAGTTGGATTACAGGCATTTCAGTCGCGGAAGATTGCGTTTAACCTCGGCTTGTCAGGCAAAGCATTTAAAGAGATGACCAAATTTGTAGATGCACTCTACAAAGCTTATGTAGCATCTGATTCATCCATGTTTGAAATCAATCCTGTTTTAAAAACATCTGACGATAAAATAATTGCCGTTGATGCAAAAGTGAACATAGATGACAACGCGCTTTACCGTCACCCTGATTATCTTGCCATGCGCGACAAAAGTGAAGAAGACCCAACCGAAGTGGAAGCGGGTGAATACGATTTGAATTATGTGAAATTAGATGGTAACGTTGGTTGCATGGTAAATGGTGCGGGACTTGCGATGGCAACCATGGACATCATCAAACTTTCGGGTGGTGAGCCTGCTAACTTCCTTGATGTTGGCGGAACTGCCAATGCAGAGCGCGTTGAAAAAGCTTTCCGTATTATTCTGAAAGACCCTACTGTAAAGGCAATTCTTGTAAATATTTTTGGCGGCATCGTTCGCTGCGATCGTGTAGCACAGGGAATTGTAGATGCCTACAAAAATATTGGTGAAATAAAAATTCCAATCATCGTTCGTCTTCAGGGAACAAACGCAGTGGAAGCAAAAAAAATTATTGATGATTCAGGATTGAAAGTAAAATCAGCAATTCAGCTGCAGGAAGCTGCTGATGCGGTGAAAGAAGTGTTAAAATAGAAATAATAGAACGCGGATGACGCTGATTTTAAATCAATTTTTATCCGTTATTTCGCGTCAACCGCGTTCTATTTCTTTTTCAATCCAATAACCTCATCACAAAATTTAAACGTCTCACGCTCTACGCCTGCAATATCTTTTGAATTAAAAGCAGAGCAAATCACATGATCACCAGCCTCTGGAAAAGGAATTTCTCTTTTCTTTTCTGTCGCAGTTCCAAGTTGTGCAAACATTTCCTGCATGGCTTTTATTGAAACAACTTTGTCCTGCTCCGCTTCATTTTTGTAGTAATAACCCAGAAAAACAGGACAGATAATTTTTTCAAACGTTTCTTTTTTCATGGTGTGTGAAATCATTGATTGCAATTCAATCAATGCCTCCATTCGATAATATGTTGTAAAATATTTTTTCTTTTCTTCGGTTGCTTCCCACCCACGATACTTACTGCCGGTAACTGCTCTTGCAATCTGCAAACCCCAGGGTTTATCAAGCATGGCAGCAGTAGGGTCATAAATTTTTACGTTGGGTGAATATAAAACAAGCGCATCCATATTTTTTTCTGATGAAGCAAGATATAATCCTAATGTTCCTCCAGTTGAGCAGGTAACTACCATCACCTTCTCTCCTATTTCTTTACCGATTGCCAATGCTTGTTTCGCGCTTTGTAAAAATTTATCAGCGGTAAGATTTACCATGTTTTCTGCAGTATCCAAGCCGTGTGCGTAAAGGCGCGAGAGGTATAAATTGCAGCCATAGCGTTTTGCCAAATCTAAAACAACAGGGTCGCCTTCTTTCCATGATGCTGAAAATCCGTGGAGATAAACAATGCTCCATTCTGTTTTATTTTTAGTGCTGTCAGCCCAGATAATACGCGCTTCGTTATCAGGTCGCAGGGTTTTAAAAGCATTTTCTTTTTCAGCAATTTGTTTTTCAAGTGCAGCGGCATCTCCCGTAATAGTCGGAAGATTTGTGTCGGGAACAAATTTTCCAGGTGTTGGTCCGACAAGATAAATTGCAACGACAACCACTAAAATAATTCCAATCCATTTTAATATTCTCATGCGGCTAAAATAAAGTTTTTCACGCCTTTTGTTGAAAATTAGTGATACTAATCATAGTTGACTACCTGTAACGCTTCTACCTTTATGCTGAAATTAACAACATTTCGGATTGCGGGTTTTAAATTGCGAATTGTCGGTTAATCCGCAATTTAAAATTCGAAATCCACAATTAATTATTTATGGAATTGAATTGGCTCAACATTATTCTTATCCCCGTTATTTCAGGATTGATTGGGTGGTTCACCAATTGGATAGCTATTGTTATGTTATTCAGGCCAACGAAAAAAGTGAGGATATTATTTTTTAATATTCAGGGAGTTTTTCCAAAAAACCAGCAGCGTGTTGCAGAGAAAATAGGCAATATGGTTTCGAGTGAATTATTTTCTTCAAAAGATATACGCCAACGCATGGAACATCCTGATAACCTTGATACCATTCGCAATGCGGTAGAGATAAAAATTGACGAATACCTGAATGTTACGTTCCCGAAAAATTATCCCATCACTTCTATTTTTGTTGGTAAGAACAGAAAGAATAAAATAAAAGATGACCTGATTTATGAAGTAGAAAAAGTAGCGCCTGAAGTGATTGAACACTATGTTCAGAATATTGAACGCGAACTTAACGTTGAAGAAATTGTGCGTAAAAAAGTTGCTGAACTTCCTCCGGATAAATTAGAAGAATTGTTGAAGAGTATTCTTCAAAAAGAGTTTCGTTTTATAGAATATATCGGTGGTGTAATAGGGCTGCTGATTGGGATTGTGCAGGTGGTGTTGGTGTATTTGTTGTAGCCCGTCATTGCGAGGGAGGAACTACCGAAGCAATCCTATAATAATATATTGGAATACAATCAAGAGATTGCTTCGCTGCGCTCGCAATGAC
>CAMDBK010000225.1 GCA_945889235.1 Chitinophaga pinensis | reverse complement strand
ACATTAAATACATAGTTTTCAAAATCGATATTATTAAATTTTCTAAAACTTGATTTCTTTGATCTTTTTAATTCTTCTTCCAGCGCATCATCAATTGATTTGACATTTGAATTCACGGAATTAATATCAGCAAAGTGGGTATAGTAGGGCGCTGGGGCGGTTCCATCAAATCTTCCGCTATTTTCTTTTAATTTATCAGTTGAAATAACTCCAAATTTCCCGTCTTTATCAGCAACAAATAGATTCCAGCAATAACGCTGACCAATTAAAAAATTTAAGTTGTTATCTCGTGTGCTAAACACTAGGCGTTCGTCACCTTGTTTTAAATTAAACTTGGTTATGATCTCTCTTAAATATTTAATGTAGGCCTCAAAATCTTTAGCGTCAAACTGGCCTGGAGGGAATGATTTATTTTCTCCTGAATTAGGTATTTCCTTAATTGGAGATAAGTTATCTTGGCGGGGCGCATCATATCCATCAAAAAATTCAAAGTCTTCAACTGGGATAGGATCAATTTTGGAAATACTCTTAGATAAAAATACAATACGCGCTGCTTTTTTATCATCGTGATAATCTGAAAAGACTTTATTATAGTGCAGAACTTTGTGTTTTTTATCCCATTGCTTTTTATCAAGATCTTCTTGCGATTCAGCAAAATCAATAATATCTGCTTTATAGTTTGCAAAACCACCAATACTATAGTAAAGGGGGAAGCTTTCTCCTTCGCTTATAATGTTTTTAAGGAATTTAATAGTGTTATTGGTACCACTAGGCCTTTTACTGTTCCAAAGTATAGAAGCATCATAACCCCCCATTTTTTCAATATGATCATCTTGCCATTGTGTGCCATCTGATGCCATTAAACCAACAACTTCATCTTTCCATTCTTTACTCATTTCATATATCAAAACAGATAGGATTTGAGTATAATTATCAGGATTTGAAACCTCAATACTGTACTTGCTATAATAGTTTTTTAAATCAGTTACAAAAGTTTTAGGTTCGTATTCTTTTTTGAAAAGATTTGCTGCGATTGCAGCTCTATGATTTACGCTTAGGATTGTGGTGTTATTTTTTGGATCTAATAAATAGTTAAAGGCATTAAGAATAGAGCCACCTGTAATCGGTTCATGCTTAAATTTGAATTTAATTAAGCCTGCCATCCAATTGCCCATGCGCACACCAGCCTTTGCAATTGTTCTTTTGTCGTCATACTTATTATATTTATCCTTTTCATTAGCATGAACATCACAATAAGAAGTAATCTCAAAAAGTAAATCAATTATCTCTTTAATTTCAGAATTGCTATTGTGTGCTTGTTTTAATTTTTCATAATCTTCACCTAACACAATTAATTGTGTTTTTAGTGAATCGTTGACACTTAAATTGAGCCAATTATTTAATGCATCCTGTCCTCTTTGAAAATAAAATTCTTTAGAATCAATTAAGCCCTTACAGTTTTCGTTAGATAGGATATTATTAATTTCTTCTTGTGTCATTGTAGTTATTTTCTCAATTATTCTCGGTTCTTAAGGTTGCTTGTAACGTTTTGCGGCTACAAGAAGTTGGCGATTTCGGAGCACAAAACTGTCTGCCTGCAGTAAAGTTGATACGAAGCACAACGCTTCATTTAACCACTGAACCGCCAATTTATTGTAGGTGCTGTTATAGGGCGTTGTTTTTCTGTCCGTCAAGTTAATCATTTTCGTATTAAGTAAAAAAGTCCTGCCGAAATTAATAAATAAGTCGTGAATTTTAGTCCTGCCCAAAGTCGTTGATATGTGATGTGTTTACCATCGCAGAAGTGGTCAAAGCGTTCGCAAATTCCCTTTGGTCTTTTCAAGTTTACTAACTGCATATACAGTCGTCCAATGTCGTTTGATGCTCTGATTAGAACCGCCTCAAACGCAAACTGACTTTTATAAAGTCCTTTGTAAATAAGTAAGCGGATAAACTCAACTAAACTCTCTCCGATAATTACACCACCGATAACACAAAGCAACGGAAGAATTGATTGAACATAAAAACAAGCAACTAAACTCAATGGAAGTCCGAACACTAAACACTCAATGATGTTAGGGAAGTTGTAGTAAGTGTATTCTGGAAAAATGTCGTGAATTAGAGTGTCGCCAAAACTCCAACGGCAAAAACGAGTGTAGTTTCTTTTTTGGTTATACCACCAGTCGTGATAAACAGGTGCGTTTTTTAAACATTGAAGTTCCTGTTTCGTGTTACGGAAAATCTTTAGAAAGAAATCTATGTCTTCGCCTCCGCCATTCTTCGGGAAAATTTCTTGAAAGCGAATGTCGCCAACTGCGGAACGCTTAATAATAACATTGGCAGTCGGTGCCCACTTTAATTGGTCGTAGTAACCTGCAAGGAAAAAGAAAGTGAGAATGTCGCAAGCAATAACCCCTTTAGCAAAAAATGTTTGCGGTGGTGGAAATAGCGTTTCGCCAAAGAAGCCAACTTCAGTTGGCTTGTCCTTTATTGCCTTAACATAAGTGAAGAGTAAATCCTTTGCTGGCTTTACATCATCATCAAGAAATAAAATCCAGTCCGCTTTGCAGTTGTTAAGTCCAACATTTCGGCTTAATGATGAGCCACCATTTTCTTTATTGCGAAACAGGATTACAGTTTCATTGTCAATTAGTTTTTCAAAGTCAGTTGGTATCTCGGCTTTGGGATTGTCTGCAATAATTAGGAAACGGACTTTTGTTTCAGATGGAACTTCCATCTGAACTATCGGGATAAGGTATTCGCTTTGTAAGCGAAATGAAGGAACTATAATGTCAATCGTTGTCATACTATTTCCCAATTGTGTGATAGATTTTGAAGGCAGTAGCAATAAGTTTCTGTTTTGCATTTTGCTTTCATTGTAGCAAATTGCTTTTGTGTTTCGGTTATCGGTTGCTTTGTAATGTCATAAGTAGGGAAGTCAATCCAATGGCAAATTTTTATTTCTCCTTTTTGGGCTATTGCCTGTCGGGTGTCAAGTCCGCAAGAATTACCTACAAGTTTTTTACCGCCTAAAACATCAGCTAAACTCTCCCAAAAGTTTATGGTGTTGGTTTCAATTTTTGTTTGGCTGCAAATGTTTTTGCCGACTGCTCGGATAAGTTCCGAATGAAGCGATGATAGGAGCAAATGCGGAGCATTTGCTCCTACATAGCCGTCATCAAAAATTGGTTGGAACTTTATCCAGTCAAGCGGAAAGTTATTTGCGAAAGAAATTAAATTCTCAATTTGTTTGTTCTTAATGTTGGCTGATGAAAGGACAACATTAATTCCAATTTCAAGTTTGTATTTTTCTTTTAGTGAAAGTGCAAAAATGAAATTTGATTTTACTTTTTCAATTTGAGTTTGATTATATGCTCTTGTTTCAAACGCTGTCGCTGTTTCAAAGCTGTCAATTGAAAATGCAATGCCAGTTAAACCTGCATTAACTAAACTTTCAAGTCTTTGCTGTGTAAGAAGAAAACCGTTTGTAATTGTAACGATTGAAGAAACGGTTGTCTGTTTGTAATGAGCAATTATTTTTTCTAGGTCTTGCCGTAAAAGTGGCTCTCCACCAGAAAAAACTATTCTGTCGGTTTGTAAATGCTTTAAAGTGTCGGTTGAAATGTAAATGTATTCGTCAGGTTGGCTAACTCGTCCAGGCGTTTTGCTGTTGCCCCATTGACAATAATGGCACTTAGCGTTACAATTGTAAGTAACATCTATGACTAATGAATTTTGTTGGTCTATTAAGTTCAAAGTAAATAATTATCAAGGGATTTAGAAGTTCTTTATAAAGTGTGCTTGTTTAAATGGATTAAAAGTTTTCTTGTCGCTTGAAATAATTATACCCTCAAGATAATTTGGGATTTCCATTTCTGCCACCGATTTTTTAAAAAGCGATTGTAAGCAAAATAAATTCCAGTCGTGTGTTATGAATACTTTTGTAGTGTTCTCGTGATTTGTATTTGTGATTTCATTAAACATAAAGTTTGCTGCTTCGAAGCAAGGCATCACAATTTCGGGAGAAACTTTATTTCCATACCAGTCTTGTAAATATTTTTCGTGTCCCGCTTGGTGGCACAAGTCCGCAATTGTTTTAAAGTCTCTATTAAAAAAACCGCCTAGAGGCTCAAATGCTGTTACCTTGAAAACATTTTTGTTATGACTTTCAATTCCCTCTTTTATTGAAACTGCTGTTTCTTCACATCTCGGAACTGGACTGTGATAGAAAGTAAAATTGTCAGAATGTTTTGAAAGAGTTTTGCCTAATTGTCTGGCGAGTTCAATTCCCTCTTCCGTCAGTCGTTGGCGGTAACTGTCATTCACGTCCGTTATTTTTTCACGGATAGAATGTCGGATTACTAAAAAGTTATTTTCAACGTTCATATTTGTCGGTTTGGTGTCGTCTTACAATGCCCTATAACGGTTTGCAGCTACAAGAAGTTGGCGATTTCGGAGACTAAAACTGTCTGCTACCACTGAACTTGATACGAAGCACAAAGCTTCATTTAACCACTGAACCGCCAATTTATTGTAGGTGCTGTTATAAGCCGTTCTTCCTTCTGTCATTAGTTATTAATTAGTGTTTTAAAATCGTTGCCATTTGTTTCTTTAAGAGCTAATGTCAAGGTTTCATTTTTTTTAATCGTCATATTAGAACTATAAGTAAATATTTTATCTTCTTTCAATGTGTAAGCTACAAGTCGAACATTTGAGCCTGTTGGAATATTTTTAAATGTATTGTTAGCAATCTTGTCGTTGTCATTTATGAAATATGTCTGCATTACACTATTAATGTCTTTAAAAATTAAATAAATGTTGGCTGTACTTATCTTTTCAGAAGGAGAGAAGTTGACTATCAAGTCAGTTTTATTTTCAATTTCTAAGAACCTATCACAATTAATCCAACCAAGATTACTCAATTCAATTTCTGCATAAAGTTTGTCGGCAAGTTCAGCTTCTTCAGGTGTCGCCATTCTTGAGTATTGACAATTTTTGTCTCCGCAAATAGTACATCTCACAGAAACAAGTTTTGGTTTCTTTTCGAATTTTTTAGGAACAGAGTCCCAAGTTAACTGCCCTAAACTGTCTCGTTGTCCGTAAAACAAGGTCATTTCATTTTCATCAACTTTAGGAAATTCAACCTTAAGCTTTCTGTCTGACTTTAATTTAACTTGTTGTCCGTTGG
>CAMDBK010000224.1 GCA_945889235.1 Chitinophaga pinensis | reverse complement strand
TTCCAGAACCACTTGTAGTTTCATTTTTCAATCGGAACCATTTTTATTATCGTCAATTAGAACAACTATAAATTATGAAAAGATATTCAGAAGCAGTTCTAAATGCTCATCTAGATAAATTTTGTAATCTTATTGCTAATAGAATTATTAGGGCATAGCAGTAGCTAAACAACTGAAATATATACTTATGTTAGTACAAAAAGTATTCAACAAATAAAAAGTCCTTTTGACGATTTGTAATATTTTTATCATACATTAGTAAAATAAATAACGGCGGTTATTATGGCACAAAGCCAACCCTTTTTGGTTAGATTACAGCCATTTTATGGCTGATATAAATGAGTTGGCAGCAAGTGTAAAAAGACTTCAACATCCTGACACGAGAATAATAAAGTGAAAATTAAGAATTAAATATGGCCTTTAACGAAAATACAAGAGTAAAAATACCTGCTATTCTGCATCTGTGCAGGCTGGGGTACAATTACGTTTCGCTTTCAAAGGCTAAATGGGATTTAGAGACAAATATATTCACCGATATTTTTGAGGAAAGCATTCAACGCATCAATTCTGAAATGGAACAAAGCGACATTAAAAGATTGTTTGATGATGTTTCTTTAGTTTTAGACAATGAAGATTTGGGCGAAGCATTTTACAACTTGCTTGTTTCCACTTCGGGGACAAGACTGATTGACTTAAAGGATTTCAACAACAATTCCTTTCATGTAGTAACTGAACTCACCTACAAAAACGGTGACGATGAATTCAGACCTGACATTACTTTGCTCATAAACGGAATGCCTTTGGCATTTGTGGAAGTAAAGAAACCCAATAACCAAGAAGGTGTTTTGCAGGAAAGAGACCGCATCAATGTTCGTTTCAAGAATAAGAAATTTCGCAAGTTTATCAATATCTCTCAGGTACTTGTGTTTTCCAATAACATGGAATACGACATGGAATCTATTGAACCGATTCAAGGTGCATTTTATGCTTCCACTTCTTATACTTCTGCCAACTTTAATTGCTTTAGAGAAGAAGAAAAATTCGATTTAACGACTTTATTAAAAGCAGAAGATGACGATTTGGAAAATTTGGTTTTGAAAGACAATAATCTTTCAGCCATTAAACATTCGCCTGAATTTATTACCAATAAAGAGCCCAACTCCCCAACCAATCGCATTCTTACTTCACTATTCAGCAAAGACAGATTTGCAATGATTTTGAAATACAGCATTGCGTATGTGAACGAAGAAATGGGTTTGGAAAAACACATCATGCGTTATCCGCAGTTGTTTGCCACCAATGCCATTGAACGCAAATTGAATGATGGAATTAAGAAAGGAATTATCTGGCATACGCAAGGCAGCGGGAAAACGGCTCTTGCTTATTACAATGTAAAATACCTGACCGACTATTTTCAGCAAAAAGGAATTGTACCCAAATTCTATTTCATTGTTGACCGTATTGATTTAATGAATCAGGCGAAACGAGAATTTACTAGTCGTGGTTTGATTGTACATACTGTAAACTCAAAAGATGAGTTGCTTCGCAATTTCAGAACCCGCCAAGCCATTCACAACCTTTCGGGCAAAAGAGAAATAACGGTTGTAAACATTCAGAAATTCAAAGACGATACCGATGTGCTAAAAGCGAATGATTACGACATCAGCAGCCAACGGATTTATTTCTTGGATGAAGTACACCGCAGTTACAACCCTACTGGTAGTTTCTTAGCCAACCTTTTTAATTCAGACAGAAACGCAATTATCATTGGCTTAACTGGAACTCCTTTAATTGGAAACGACAGAACATCTCGCCAGACTTTTGGTGATTACATTCACAAATATTACTACAATGCTTCTATTGCAGATGGCTATACATTAAAACTCATTCGTGAGGATATTGAAACCACTTACAAGTTTCAATTGAAAGAAGCATTAAAGGAAGTTGAGATATTAAAAGGCGATGCCGACAAACGCATCATTTATGCTCATGCAAAATTTGCAGAGCCAATGCTGGATTACATTGTTCAGGATTTTATCAAAAGCAGAATTCGTTTTGGCGACCACTCTGTTGGTGCTATGGTAGTTTGCGACAGTGCCGAGCAAGCCCGTAAATTATTTGAAATATTTATCAGCAAATACAATCCAACGCAAAAAACGGTAGAAACAGTTGAGCCTTATATGATGGCTGCCGAACCTGCTGTGGAATATGGCATGTATAAAGTTGATCAAAGTAAAAACTTAGTTGCTTCATTAATTCTGCATGACATTGGCTCGAAAGAGCACCGCAAAGATGAAGTGGACGATTTTAAAGATGGAAAGATTGATATTCTGTTTGTTTACAATATGTTGCTGACTGGTTTTGACGCCAAGCGATTAAAGAAACTATACATTGGCAGGGTAATCAAAAATCACAACCTACTGCAAACACTCACAAGAGTAAATCGTCCGTACAAGAAATTCCGTTACGGTTACGTGGTAGATTTTGCTGACATCACCAAAGAGTTTGATGCTACCAACAAAGCCTACTTTGACGAATTGCAAGCAGAACTGGGTGATGAAATGCAAAACTATACCAACCTCTTTAAATCGAAGGAAGAGATTGAAGAAGAAATAAAAATCATTAAGGAAAAATTATTTCATTATGATTTGAAAAATGCTGAAGTATTTTCCCAACAAATCAGCAAAATTGAAGACCGCAAGCAAGTATTGGAGATTAAAAAGGCGTTGGAAATTGCGAAAAATATTTACAACCTCATTCGTTTAGAAGGTCATTTTGATTTATTGGAAAAAGTTGATTTCAAAAAACTGAATCAACTTTATAATGAAGCAGCACGCCATTTGGATTTACTGAACCTGAAAGCCAACATTGAAAACAATGTGGACACGACCAATTTGCTGAATGTAGCTTTGGAAAATGTACTGTTCATGTTCCGTAAAATTTCGGAAGAAGAAATGGTAATTGCCGACCAGTTAAAAGATATGCTTCGCAAAACACGTGAGGCATTGGGCGGTAACTTCGACCAAAACGACCCGCAGTTTGTGAATTTATATGACGAGTTGAAACGCTTGTTCGACAAAAAGAATTTGGACGAAATAACGCAGGAAGATATGCGAAACAACATTGGTTCGTTGCAACAGATTTATGACCAAGTTACCGAACTAAACCGCAAGAACAATTTGCTAAAAGCAAAATATGAGAACGATGCCAAGTATGCCCGAATGCACAAACGTATTTTAGAGAAAGGCAATATCTCCAAACGTGAAAGCGAAATTTGCGACACACTGTTGGACATTAAGAAACAGATAGATGATAAGGTTTTGATTAATACCCAAATGCTAAACAACGAAGCTTACTTCCAAGGGCAGCTAATGACCATGGTGTTTAACAGTTTTGGAAAAAACAAAATTGAACTCGACCCCGAATCAGCGAAATACATCAACACCTGTTTAGTAAAAGAATATATGAACGAATATCACGGAAAATACGCAGCATGATAACACAAGATTTTACGGCACAAACAAAAGAGCTGATTGATAACCTGAAAGGTGTTTGTACCTCTTATGGATTAGGAAACGATGGCAATGAATTTAAAATCATTACCCAAGTGTTTCTGTATAAATTCATGAACGATAAATTCGGCTATGAAGTAAAACAATTAGAACCCAAATTGGCAACAGCCGAAAGTTGGGAAAAAGAAATTGCACAAAACAGCGATAAGCAATACGAAATGCTGCTGCTACGCATGAACCCCGACAGTGCCAAACTGAAAAGAGAACATTTCCTTTCTAACCTTTACAACAAACAAGACAAAGAAGAATTTGCAAAGTTTTTTGACGATACCCTTAGAGACATTGCCATTTTCAACAATGATATTTTCTCTGTAAAAACAGGCACAGGTGCTAAGATTGTTTTGTTTGATGAAATAAGCAATTACATTACCGATAGCAGCCAGCGTGATAATTTCTGCAAAGCCATTATCAACCAATTGGTGAATTTTAGTTTCGAGAAAATATTCAATCAGAAATTCGATTTCTTCTCTACCATTTTTGAATACCTCATTAAAGATTACAATAAAGACGGTGGCGGTAAATATGCCGAGTATTACACACCTCATGCCGTTTCAAAAATCATGGCGTCTATCTTGGTAGATAAGCCCGTGAGCAATGTAACCTGTTACGACCCATCGGCAGGTTCTGGTACCTTGTTGATGAATTTGGCACATGCCATTGGCGAAGACCGTTGTACCATTTACTCGCAGGATATTTCGCAGAAATCGAGCAGTATGTTGCGTTTGAATTTGATATTGAACAACCTCGTACATTCTATTCAAAATATTATACAAGGCAATACTATTAAAACGCCTTTCCACAAAGTAGGCGATAAACTGATGGCATTTGATTACATCGTTTCTAACCCACCGTTTAAGTTAGACTTTAGCGATTATGTAGCCGATTTAGATACCAAGCAAAACAACGAACGCTTTTTTGCTGGGCTCCCCAATATACCCAAAAAGGACAAAGACAAGATGGCGATCTACCCTTTGTTTATTCAGCACATTATGTTTTCACTATCAGCTAAAGGCAAAGCGGCTATTGTAGTTCCTACTGGTTTTATAACAGCACAAAGCGGCATTGAAAAGAAAATACGAGAACGATTGGTAGAACAAAAAATGTTGCGTGGCGTAGTGAGTATGCCGAGCAATATTTTTGCCACCACAGGCACCAATGTAAGTATTTTGTTTTTGGATAGAGCTAATACCAAAGGTGATATCGTATTGATGGATGCCTCGAAGCTGGGCACTGCGGTAAAGGAAGGTAAGAACAAAAAAACATTGCTCTCACCCGAAGAGGAACAAACCATCATCAACACCTTTAATAAGCACGAAGCCGTTGAAGATTTTACAGCAGTCGTTTCTTACGAGCAGATAAAAGAAAAAAACTATAGCTTTAGTGCCGGGCAATATTTTGAAGTGAAGATTCAATATAACGATATTACGCCAAAGGAATTTGAAGCAAAAATGAATGGCTTTAAAGCCAATCTAAACAGTCTTTTTGCAGAATCAAAAAACTTGGAAAAGGAAATTCACAAACAATTAAATGGATTGAAGTATGAATAGTTGTATTCCTGCGTCCACCTATTGTAAAAAGGTATTTGATGGAACGCATGACACGCCAAAGCCTGTAATTGATGGGCTCCCACTAATCAC
>CAMDBK010000223.1 GCA_945889235.1 Chitinophaga pinensis | reverse complement strand
TTCTTATTCATGTTCCATCACTTAACGAACGCAAAGATGATATTCCAACTTTGGCAAAACATTTTATACAACAGATTTGTGAAGAACATGGAATGCTGCAAAAAGAATTTGCTGCCGATGCGCTGAAAGCATTGCAAACAATAGACTGGACAGGAAACATACGTGAATTGCGAAACGTTGTTGAACGCCTTGTTATACTTTGCGATAAAAAGATTTCTGCTGCCGATATTACTACTTATGTAAAAGCTCAAAAAGCGTAATTACCCTTTGAGTAAGGCAATCCTTTACATGCTCATCAGCACATTTGCATTTTCACTTATGAATTTGCTGGTGAAATTTCTGCCTAATATTCCGCCTCATGAATTGATTTTTTTTCGTTCATTGGTTTCAATTATTCTTAGCATTTCTTCTATACATTATTACGGATTAAATCCTTTCGGAAATAATAAAAAATCATTGTTTCTGCGTGGATTTATCGGACTTATTTCGCTAACAATATATTTCTCAACCTTGCAGGAAATGCCTTTGGGAACCGCAGTAACGCTGCAAAATCTCAGCCCGATATTCACTGCGGTTTTTGCCATGATTTTTCTGGGTGAAAAACTGAAACCCCTGCAATGGTTATTCTTTGCAGTATCATTTACTGGTGTTGCTTTTATAAAAGGTTTTGATCAGCGTATCAGTTTTTTCTGGCTAGCGCTCGGAATTACTTCAGCTATTTTTTCAGGGCTTGCTTATTCAGTAGTGAGAAAATTGCGGGACACCGACCACCCAATTGTTGTTGTGTTTTATTTTCCGTTGGTTTCGTTGCCGTTTGCAGCAATAGCTTGTCTTTTTGAGTGGGTAACTCCATCTGCTCTTGATTTATTTTTTCTGGTGTTGATGGGAATTTGTGTTCAAATCGGACAATTGTATATGACAAAAGCTTTGCATGCCGAAACAACAGGAAAAGTAATGATACTGCAATATCTGAGCGTTGTTTATGCACTTGGTTTCGGCTGGATATTTTTTAACGAAACCCACGGATGGATTGCTGTGCTTGGAATAGCTTTAGTTGTGGGCGGTGTACTTTTGAATATTATTTACAGCAAAAAAGAGGATGCAAAACTTATTGCTTCCACTTGATATCGCAACCGATACTTACTTTCTGATCTTTGCTTACCGGTTTGCCGGAAAGAATATTATCCAACGCTTCACGAATATCTTTACCTGTTACAGGTTTACCATTTGAAGGACGCGAATCATCTAACTGTCCACGGTAAACACATTTTGAATCTCCATCAAAAATACTGAAGTCGGGTGTGCAGGCAGCAGAGTATGCACGGGCAACATCCTGTGTTTCGTCATACAAATAAGAAAACGGAAATTTATTTTCTGCTGCAAATTCTTTCATTTTTTCAGGTCCGTCTTGCGGATAATTGGCAACATCATTTGAACTGATTGCAATAAATGAAATACCTTTAGGAATGTAGTCATTGGCAAGTCGCACTAATTCATCTTTTACATGTACAACAAACGGACAATGATTACAGATAAACATAATCACTGTTGCCTTATCCGATTTCAGTTCATCCAATGATTTTACTTTTCCTGAAACAGTATCAGGAAGAGAAAATGCAGGTGCTACAAAACCAAGGGGAATAAGGGTTGTTGGGGTTTGTGACATTTATTATTTGTTTAATTTTTCATCCAGCCGGAAATACTGTATCTCTCTTTTTTTGTGAGTATAACTTCGTGTTCAATTTCATCGCTTTTGAAACAAACTAATCTCCCGAAGAGCGGAAGAATATCGGTGCTTGTATCGTTCCTGTAAATACGTAATTGACCGCCATCACTCTCTTTCCAATCGCTGTTAAGATAAAGAACGCAGGAAATTGTACGACCTGAATCACGCTGAAAACGGTCAACATGCTTTTTGTAAAAACTGCCTTCAGGATAAACAGCAAAATGAAATTCCATTTCTTTTAATCCGAGAAAAAACTCACGGTTAAGAAACAATTTCAGTTCATCCATTTCATGCCAAAACTGTTGTTGCAATTCAGAAAGATTTTCTTTGTCCAGCCAGTGAACATAGTCGCTTCTTATTTCAATTATCACTTTGTGTTCTGTGCCTTTTCCAACGCCTGCCTGTTTAAATTTTCCGCTTTTATAAAGCAACATTTCTTCTTCTAATACCAATTTCAGAAAATCATGCGAAAAGAAATTATCAGTAACCGCCCAGCCTTTTTCTGCAAGATTGTCCGCAAGTTCAGAGAATATAGTTTCTGTTGATTTCATTTTTACCGCAAAGGCGCTAAGACGCAAAGTTGCACAAAGAAACCGAAAATAAAATTTATCAACACAGCCTGAAATCAAAACCCGATTACTTATTTTTAGGGTATGGAAAACGAAGAGAAATACTTAAAAGGCAGAGGCGCTCAACTCAACACCGCCAACCGTTTTCTGAAACAGGAATATGTACAGGAACACCTTGAAGCGCTTGACGAAGAATTTTTGGGCGATGAACGTACCAAATTATTTTTTGAGCATCCGAAAAAGATTGTAAACAAAGTTGAAAGCCCAGATATTCCCGGCATGTATTCACTCAATCCGTATCAGGGATGTGAGCATGGCTGCATTTATTGTTACGCCCGAAACGTCCATCAATATTGGGGTTTTAGTGCAGGACTGGATTTTGAACGAAAGATAATTGTAAAGCCTGATGCAGCAAAATTACTCCGCGAACAGTTTGACAAGAAGAGCTGGATACCAAGCCCCATCATGGTTTCGGGAAATACGGATTGTTATCAGCCTATTGAAAAAAAACTAAAAATAACCCGTCAATTACTGGAGGTTTTCTTAGAGTACCGCAATCCAATTGGCATGATAACAAAGAACAGTCTTATTCTCCGTGATATTGATTTGCTGAGTGAATTGGCAAAGCACAAACTGGTTCATGTAATGGTTTCCATCACTTCACTGAAAGAAGATTTACGTTTGAAAATGGAACCACGCACAGCTTCTGCAAAAAAAAGAATGGATGTGCTGAACCAATTATCAAAAGCGGGTGTGCCTTGCGGAGTAATGACTGCACCCATTATTCCGGGATTAAACAGTATGGAAATTCCATCAATAATAAAACAGGCAGCTGACAATGGAGCAGTAAATGCAGGCTACACCATCGTGCGTCTTAATGGGGCTATCGGAGAAATTTTCACAGACTGGGTAAATAAAAACTTTCCTGATAAAGCTCAAAAGATTTTACACCAAATTCAGGATTGCCATGGCGGACAACTCAACGACAGCCGCTTTGGAACACGTATAAATGGTGAAGGAAAAATTGCTGAATCTATTCGTCAGATTTTTGTGAATTCGGTAAAACGGTATATGAAAAAACGTTTTTCGGAAGAACTGAATACCTCTGATTTCCGCAGGCCGGGCGAAGCAAAACAATTGGAGTTGTTTTAATACTTTTGCGCACTTATGCGTAAGTTGCTTTTTATTTTGTTAATTGTCAATTGTCAATTGTCAATTTTTGCACAGGATGCTCCGCGCAAAATAGAATTACTTCACGCAAACGAATTGCAATACGATGAGCGTCAAACCGGAAAAGTGCGCAGGCTCTTGGGCGATGTTCAATTCAAACACGATGATGCCCTTATGTTTTGTGATAGTGCCTGGCTCTACAGTGAAACAAATACGATGGATGCTTTTAGCCGCGTTCACATCAATCAGGGTGATACGCTTAATCTTTATGGCGACAAACTCAACTACAACGGAAATACAAAAGTTGCAGTAGTCACAAGCAATGTAGTTTTAATTGACAAGGAAATTAAACTTACAACAGACAGGCTCACTTACGACCGCGCCACAGGAGTTTCCAACTATACAACAGGAGGAAAAATAGTGCAGAAAGAAGATACGCTTACCAGCGTTTTCGGATATTATTATTCAGGCGAAAAGATGCTGCACTTCCGCAAAAACGTGGTGTTATTAAATCCAAAATACACCATCAATTGCGATACGCTGAAATATAAAACCACTACCGAAGTAGCTTATTTTCTTGGTCCCACCGTAATTGTTAGCGATGAAAATACAATCTACTGTGAGAATGGATGGTATGATACACGTAATGATGTTTCGCAATTTAATCAACATGCTAAAATCACTTCCAAAGAACAAACTATTACAGGCGACAGCATTTATTACGATCGCGCAACAGGTTTTGGCAAAGCCATTAATAATATTGTAGTGCGCGACACCGTTCAGGAAGTAGTGATTAACGGGAATTACGGTGAATTTTTCAGGGCCGATGAAAAAACAATTGTTACCGGCAAAGCCCTCATGAAACAAAACATGGATGGCGATACACTTTACCTCCATGCCGACACACTGAAAACTACCTTAGACACTATCAGCGATAAACGCACGCTCTTCGCATACCACAAGGCTAAATTTTTTAAAAATGATTTTCAGGGAATGTGCGACTCATTGGTTTATTCCTACAAAGATTCTGCAATCAGTTTATTCCATTTACCTGTTCTCTGGAACGACAGCAATCAATTAACTGCCGACACTATTTTTCTTCAACTTGCAAATGGCAAAATTCACGAAATGAAAATGAGGAATATAGCTTTTATCATTTCAAGCGAGGACACTACGCATTATAACCAGATAAAAGGTAAAAACATGAATGGCTTTTTTAAAGACAGTAAACTTTATAAAGTACATGTTATCGGCAACGGACAAACGCTTTATTATGCAAGGGAAGAGGGAAAACCACTTGAAAATGTTAACAAAGCAGAAAGCAGTGACCTGCTGATTTTTATTGACAGCAATAAAGTGGAAACCATAACCTTCATCAATAAACCCGATGCTACATTACATCCGCTGAAGGAATTAGCTGTTGAAGAATTAGTACTCAAAGATTTTTCGTGGAAAGTCCTTCTGCGACCAAAGAAAATTGAGGATATATTTAAGTGGCAGTAGTGCTACTCAAAGTGAAACGACAACAAAAACGCCATTGAGTTGAGTTTATTGATACTCTGCGTATAAACCGTTTGGTCTTTTACAAGCAAATTGTTAAGTCCGAATGAGACTTTAAGTTCAGGAGAGAATTTGAAGTACTGCATATAAATATCAAAACCAAGACCTACTTCATAAGCATAATCAATACGGTTAAGCTTTACCACCACTTCATTTGCGGCCGTTTTTATTTTTGATTGAGAAGCTAAATCCATCATAAATTTTCCACC
>CAMDBK010000222.1 GCA_945889235.1 Chitinophaga pinensis | reverse complement strand
CATAAGAAGTTCTTGCAATCACTTTAAATGATTTTTGTGGTGCAATTTTTCCTCCACCTCCATGGTTAAGAATCCCGCAATCTTGTGAAAAACCAAGTGTGCCGTCAGATTCAAAAAACTCGATATGAACTTCTCTTTCTGCATCTTGTTTGTTATAATTTCCTCCTTCAATGGTATCATTGCCGTAAACATAAATACCTGTTTCATTCGAAAATAAATTTACACTGTTGGTAGTTAAAGAAAGAACCGGAAGAGAAAAGCGAGAGCTCAAAAGCGGGTCAATAAAATAAGTAGCTATAACGGTAGGACTTGAGAGATTTCCATTTCCAAATGCCTTGGCTTTTAAAACCGTTGATTTATAAGTCTCAGTATAAGGTGGTAACCAACCCCGCGTACTTGCTTTTATTGAATCGTAACCATTAATTGGGTAATTAAATCCGGGATTGGTTGGGATTGTTGAATAATTATCTAATTCCCCTACTCTGCTTCTAATTAATAGTGAATCAGAATATAAAGGAGATAATTCAGTGGGTTCATCACCATTAAGCGTAAAGTGGATTGTAACATTATCATCAATGGATGTAACTGAAATATAAATTGAATCAGAATAAAACCCTGCGGGTGATGAAAATTGCAATGGTGCAAGTTGTTGCGCAGTTATAATTTGGGCAACAAATAATAAAAGTAGTGAAGTAATTATTCGTAACATCGTATTTCAAAAACCAAAGCAGTAATACGACTGTAACTGATTTAGGTTCTATAATTTTAAAGCCTTCGCCTGTTTAGATGATTTCTCAGGATTCCAGCTGTCTTCGTATGACCGTCTGTAAATTAATTCCTGAAGGTAAGCATACGTTCTTACAAATCGTAAAAAATAACCAAAATAGATTGCCATCAGGGGCATGTAAACCATAAAATATTCATTCTTTACATTTTTCCGTTCTCTGAAAAATGAGAATACAATAAATTTAAAATAATTGTTTACAGTATACAGTATGAAATTCATAGGAACAATGAAAAGCAATCGTGAGGCGAAATTGTAAACCATATCTATTATATAGAAGTACCATTTAAAATTCAGTACAAGGCTATAGGTTATATTTTCAACAAAAGAGACAAAATTTGCAATCTTAAAACCCTCATTTGGATAAAAAACATCGCGGTGTTTTCTTAATCGAAAACGGATAAGTGATTTATCCCAACGTAATCTTTGTTTTATTAATGCTTTAAATGTAACCGGAACACTGGTTTGGCAAATAGCTGTTGGTTCAAAATGTATCTGATACCCAAGTTTTCTGACTTTAACAGTAATGTCTCCGTCAAGTCCAGGTCCAATATCCCATCCTCCAACACTATCAAGCGCTTCTTTCTTGAAGGCTCCAAAAGCTCCTGATATAATTCTGTAAATCCCTAACTGACTTTGTGAAATACGACCGATGGAAATTGTATCTGTATATTCAATCGCCTGAAGCGCTGCACATAAACTTTCCTTGTAATTTCGCACCTGAACATCACCTCCTACTGCTCCCAAATTTTTTTCGTAATAAAAAGGGACTATAATATTTTCTACAGCATCGCGGTCGTATGAACAATCGGCATCCATGTGAATAATAAATTTACCGGATGAATAGCGCAATGCAAGATTTGCTGCAGAAGCCTTCCCTCCTCTTACATCATTACTGAGAAAAATATCAATCAGCCCATTTTTTTTCAGACTGTTACAAATCCTTTTTGTGTCATCATCAGAGCCATCATCCACCACAATAAACTCAAAATTCTGGTAGGTTTGTTCCTTCAGTGAATTTGCAAGCTTAAAAATGTGTTTTCCTTCATTTTTTCCGGGAACAATAATGGAAATTAAGGGTTTCTCTGCCCAGAAAAGAGCACGCCCATCAAACACTCTTTTCTTGCGAAAGATTGCAGTTAATTTCCAAAGCAATACTGTTGTAAAATCAACAAGAAAGAACCTGACGAATTCAAAAAAGAAAAAAAACCAGAAAACCCGTATTAGTTTAGATGGGCTTACAGATAAAAGATAATTAAAGAATTCATCTAAGTATGTTATCATGCAAAGAAGTCTTTCGACAGTTCCAACAACTGAACATCCGCCTTTTTATCTGTGTCAAGCATTTTTACTTTGTAAAGAAGGTTGGCCTTAAAACCGTTGAAATTTTTCTTAATGAGATTTTCGGTAAGTGTGTTCAGGCTCTTCAATTTTGCATCTGCAGTTTCTGTAGATGTATTGGTAAGCATCAGGTATAATGTTGATGAACTTTCAAATGCAATTACATCTGAAGATTTTATATTTTCCCTGATTACCGCAACCAGCTCTTCAAGCAGATTTCGTTCACCTCTCTTACCTATTTTATTGTACAACTCAAAAATATTTTCAAGATGAACCAATGCTATTGATGTTTTTTGTGCAGGCGATTCTTTTACTCTTTCCAACTCATAGTGCAGCATAATTTTCAATGTCTGCATATTTATTGTTCCAAAAATATCATCTACCTCCAGACTTGAAGAAAGGAATCCGCTTGTAGCTGCCGACCTGCCTTTTCTTGTAAGTTTATAAATGTTTACAGATTTAGGTACTAAGTATTTAACATCAATATCGTCTTCGCATGACATGCATTTAGATTTAATAAAAGCATCCTGATAATTCTGGTCGCAATTATTGCAGTGGTGTATTATTGAAGGTTTGTCATAATCAATACCAATATGCCTCAATGTTTTATTACACTTCGGGCAATTAAGTGAGTTATCAATTGTGTTCTGATAATCAGAAAGTGGACCAATGTGCGCACAAGGAAAGTGGTGAACTAAATCTTCTGATTTTGAATTGGAAGAATTGCAGTGCGGGCAAACTTCACGGTAACTTAATGAACCGCTGCTGCAATTATTACAGAGATAAACTCTTTCATAAAAGTCAGGCCATATCAATCCTTCACGGTCAGCCCATTCTAATATTTCCAATACTTGCGGCTCTTCTGTATTATTGAAATTTATTGATAATTCGGGGTAAGTATAACCGATAGAAGAATTTAAGTCAACAAACGGTTTTAAAGTACGCAGATCACGGGTGTACATATAGTTCAACACCTTTTTAATCGTCTGACCTTCAAAAGAAGGAATGAGTTGGTTATCGAGCTGCGTAGTTTTAACAAAAATACGTTTTGCCACTTCCGACAATTGAGCTACCTGATCATAAGATGTCATAAGTCCATCGTGCATATTATTCAACACCGGATCTTTTGTTTCTTTAAAATTTAGAAGAAACACCGGCTTTAGATAAAATTCAGGATTGTAGTGCGACCGTATTTTTTTTAAAACAATGTGCGCATACTCAGTGTCTGCAGCATCAAGAATGATTGCATCATAGCCCATTGTATGGTCAATGTTCAGGATGCTGTTTGTATTGTCAATTATATAAAAGACAATATTGTTGTAATTTATTTTGTGATCAACTACCTGTATGTTTTCAGTTGATTTGTTGATTGCCATTTCCTTAGTATTTGTATTTTGTAATGGTAACGCTCATTTTAGAAAAGCCTCTCCATAAAGCATAATCATCCTGCGAAATTGGATAAATATCTGCAACTACTGTTCGAGTAGTTGGTTCATAACGTTTCTGAAATTCTGAAGGTAACTGAAAAGTTGAATAGTTAAAACGTTTCAAAAATCCTTTACTTTTTTTACCATCAGGGAATGTAATATTTACAATATCACCTTCATGAAAGAAAGCAATATCTTCCTGATCAAAATATGCTTTTACAAACATTGGCCTGTCGGTATGGATTGCCATAATTACATCCTGCTTTAGTGCAACCTCGAATTGTCGTGTGTAAAGCCTTGTTACGTTACCGCTGATAGGTGAATAAAATACCTGTGGTGCAATTACTTCCCCTTCACCACCACCACCGTTTTGGTAGGCACCTGATCCTGTTGCTCCTTTTCTAGCCACAGGTTGCGCTGCAAGGTCTTTCAGTTCTTTTATATATGAACTGTTTTGTCTGTTTTCAGCTTCAAATTTCGAAATTTCTGTTTGCAGACGCAATATTTCGCTTTTTGCATATTCATAACGATCAGTTGGCAACACATCCAGTATTATCGCATTCTCAAAGTGCTGCAACTCATTTTGAAAATTCTTAAGCAATTCTTTTGAACGAACTTTATCAATGTTGTTCAAAGCTATTTTTTTCTCAAGTGAAAATATTTCTCTGTCAATCCAGGTAGGCTCAATGGCTGGAATTGTTTCACCTCCGATTTGCCCAATTGCAAGACCTCCTCCTCCGTTAAGATTATCATCATCTAATGAATAGATGAATAATGAATCACCAACATTTACAGAATCATCTTCTGCAACCTGGTATTCAAGAATTCTGCAATCATCAGGTATTCGGATATCGATATTTTCAAAGGTTACCTGCCCCTGAGCCTTGATAAAAAATATTTTGCTAAAGGCATAATATCCCAAAAATCCGAATAACAGGATTAGGAATATGATGTATATGACACGGTCCCAATTGAAATTTTTTGGTCCGCTATCGTCACTCAGTACCCTGATAACTGAGGCTTTTTGTTTAAAATCTATACTTTTCAAGAGGCTGTTTTTTAGTTTGTTTATTTATTTTCTCCCGATTTTAATTCGTCAAGTTTTATAAAAGTTTCAATATCATGCAGTGCAAACGATTTAGTGTTCATTGCTTTGCCCAATTCATTTAAAAATTTCTCAAAATCGCTGCGTGTTGTAAAATCTTTTGCTCGTAAGGCAACAACTGTTTTTTCAGGGCTGATAGAAAATTCTTCTTTCACTTTTTTCATAATAAAAAAGGCATCGGTATGTTCATAAGCCATAAGGTAAACTTTATCGCATAGTGGATAAATTTCTATCAAAGTAGCTTCAGGGAAAAAGACAGGTATTGATACGTTCAGCTTAATATTTTTACCCAAACAAAAAACCTGAGCTTGCTTAAGAAGATTTACGTACTGTACAAGGTATTTATCCTTATTGGTATCCCAATCATTTAATACCTGAGGCTCAATATCTAAGTGCAATGCAGAAATATCATCCCAGTTAAGCCCTTTAGTAATTGAATCTAAATGTGCTGCCGCATTAGCATTGAAAAGTAATTTATTATTACCTATCATCAATTCAGTAGTAATACCGCTTGCTTTCAATACGCTGAAAAGTTTATTTACTCTTTCTTTTCCTACATCTCCTCTGCTTATTATCGCAGTTTTAATATTATTT
>CAMDBK010000221.1 GCA_945889235.1 Chitinophaga pinensis | reverse complement strand
TGGTCGTTGCGAACGTATGTCTTCCAGAGTGGAACGTAAAATTTTTGGTGACCCCTGTAAGTTTTGCAATTTCTTTAAGTGACGTATTTATTTTCTGGCTGCTTAAGTTCGGCAAGACAAGTCCAGTGACTTTCCGCAGCTCTTCATATTTCTTATAAATATCTTCCGCTGGTTTCAACATAGGAATATGTAAAGGGTCTTTTGTCTTAGCCTGATTCAACGTAATCCATAACCTGCCATCTTCACCGACTGATATAGCTTTACTCTTCAGAGCATATACGTCAGAAAAGCGCAGTCCTGTGTAAACCGAAAAAATGAAGACGTCTCTCACACGCTGAAGAGAAGCGTTATTACAAAGGTCATGATCAGTTATCAATTTTAACTCCTCCTGAGTAAGAAATATTCTCTGCGTTCTTACTCTGCTTATTTTAAAACCCCAGAAAGGACTCTTTACGAGAATTTCTTTGCGGATCGCAGCATGTATTATCACCTTGAGCTTTGTTAAGTAACGGTTTGCGGTGTTCCTTGTCATAGCCCTGTTGAGCACCGGGTGAACCCAAGTCATAAGAAAGGTATCGAAACGATCCACAATGTTTCTGTTGATGGCATCCAGGCGCATATCTTTCAGTCCAAGACTTTTTAAAAAATTCTGAAGGTGACCTTTTAAAGCAATATAATGTTGAATTGTTGCGGGAACATATTCCTGTTGCTTTGTTTTTATCTCCTTGACAAAGTTATCTCCACAATCACCACATTTTCTTTAAACCAATCTATAAAAAATGGCAAAGCCTGTTGGGTTAATTCTTCGGGGAAACACTCGTCAATGTCTTCATACCTTGCCACCATGTTTTTGATGGTTTCATCATCATCGTCTTTTACAATGTATTCTCCTGTTTCAAATAATGCTTTTAGGCAAGGTTCACGCATTTCGTCCGACATATTGAAGGACTTTTCATCGTATTTCTCAGAAAAAATCAGTTCGCCAATAGATACCTTTTGTTTACTGGCACTTTGTAAATGATTGAGATAGATTAATAGCAGGGTAATAGAAGTGATCCGCTGCTGCCCATCAATAATTGATTTTTTACCTGTTTCGGGGCTGATACTAAACACCACAGGACCTAAATAGTAACTTTGGTAATTGGCTACCTCTGGGCGCTTATGTTCGGCACTGTATGACTTTAAAAAAGTAGTGGTTAAATCTTCTACCAATAACTTGATGTGCTTTTCTTGCCAGCGATATTCTCGTTGAAAATAATCAATGGTAAATTTTTGCTCCTTTAGCAGTTTATTGATGCTGGTATCGGTGGCTTCTATTTTATTTTTTAACTGTTGGCTCATGCTGTCTGTTTCTTTTTAGGTTGCCATTCTCTCACATCTATTTTACCTGTTACCGCTTGGCTGATTAATGAAGTTCGGTATTCCTGCATTAAATCTATTTGCTTTTGGTATTTGGAAATGAGGGTATCTGTTTCTGATTTTTGGTTGACAATGAATGTTGTTATTTCAATTTGTTCTTCTAAAGTGTCTGGCATCGGAAAAAACATTTTTGAGAAATCACTAATTCCAATATTAGGTTGTCCAGTTTCTCGCTGAAGGAATAAGATTTGAGCAAATGTAAATTCAGAACTTAATACCCAAAACATGAATTCCTTTTTCAACTGCCTTTTATCTTTCGGAATAAATTTTCCAACACGATAGTTCTGTAAAACTTCTTCTTGCAGGTCTTCAACACAAATTATTTTTCCAATTGTTCCTCCTGTTAATGCCATTAATATATCACCACTTTTGATGATTTTATCCTTTAGTTGTATCAGGAATTTCTCTTCTACAAAACTTGCTTCAGATAAGTCTAATGAACCATCTGCTTTAAGCTGTGTAATCTTTGCAACTTTAACCCCGTGCTCTCGGAAATGATTATCTCTAAATTGAAAACCATGTAATAATTTAATGGCTGCATTAAATTTGTATAATTCCCAATTTTTAGGGATTTCAGGAAACCATGCCAACGCAGTTGATTTAAAATCTTTGTTTGAAAGGCCTTTTGTTAAAGCGGTGTATATCTTCTTTCTCAACTGCTCCTTCAACAACTCAATTTGCTTTTGGCGGTTGGTAATAAAGCTATCTATCTGCCCTGTTTTGTAATCGAGAAAACGAACGATGGCGTGTTGTTCGGGGAGGGAGGGCCAATAGAATTTGATGTTTGCAAGTGGCTGTGTATTTATTGTGTCTCTTGTTGAACCACCAGACATTAATATTATTAATTCTTGAGCTTCTTTTGAACTAATCAAATAATTGAGATACCAAGGTTCTACTTCTTTTTTGTTGGGAGAAATTTTTAAGCAACTTGATGCAATTATTCCAAATCCAATTTTATCGTTAAGAACGCTTTTGCCGATAGTTGCTCCGGTTTTGGCAATAATTATATCGTCTATTGTAATCGAACTTCTAAGTAATTCTTGTGATTTTTCTTCTGAAATATATTTCAATTCTTCCGTTTCAATTGTCCCACCCCAATTCAAATCACTAATTCTAATTAAAGCCACTCCACTTTCAGTATATTCCTCAGCTTTTAATTGTGTTCCAAATGGGCCATCTACAATTGCAAATCTTTTTTTTGCTGCAATATGTTTCATTCTTTTTTCCGTCCATTGAATAGGAGCATCTTCAATACCTAATAGGTTTGACTTTTTATATTTCGGATATTTTCTCATTCGGCTACTTCTTTAATTTCAGCCAACAAATCTTCGGTTTGTTCTTCCAGTTCTTCAATGTCTGCCATTATCAATTTTAAATCACGCAGGGGCTTGTATTCGTAAAAGAACTTGGTAAATGGTATTTCGTAGCCAATTTTATCTTTCTCTCTATCCATCCATGCATCGGGGGCAAAGGGCAATACTTCGCGTTCAAAATATTCGTTAATGTCTTCTTTCCATTTTATGCTTTCACTATCACGCAGGTCGGTGTCTTGCACAGGTTTTTCTGCCCAGTCGCATACACGGCCTTTTTGTTTTGGCACATCAAATGGGTCGGCAAAAACTACTTCGGCTTCTTCGTCTTTCTCACCCAAAGTATCTCTAAACATTTTCAGCAAAGCTTTGCCCGGTTGGCTTCCAAATGCTTTTTCAAATGCCGCAAAGAAATTGGCATCATTAATTTCTCTTGGTTTACCCTTTAATGTGTTTAATGCTTTTAGTATTTTTTCTTGTATGGCTTTGCCTTTGGCAATATCAGATTCTGCTGCTGCTTTGTCTTTCTTTTTGGTAGTGGCAAATTCTTTAAACTTGCTGTGTTCTTTTAAGGCTTCAATTTTTTCGCCTGTAATTTCATACGCTAATCGCAAAGGTCGTTCAACGGTTACTTTGGTGTATTTAAAATCAGTAACATCGTAAATCTTACTTATTTCTATAGGCCGTTTTTTGCCATCTTCTTCTACTTCAATAGTATAATCTTTGTAGTTTTTATAAATATCTGTAATAAGGCTAATGCCGCTTTCGCTTATCTCATATTGCTTTTTGCCCAATGCTTTTATTTTTTTGGTAAAGCGTGGGTGTATGGCATTTATCAACTGCACTTTGCCTTTGCGGTTGGCAGGTTTTTTATTGTTCAATATCCACACATACGAGCCAATGCCAGTGCCATAAAACAAATCTTTCGGCATGGCTACAATGCAATCCAACAAATCGTGTGGGTCGTCCATAATCCATCCTCTGATGTTGCTCCAGCCACCACCGGCATCACCATTAAACAGCGGAGAACCATTAAACACAATACCAATGGTGCTGCCTTGTGGGTTCATTTTGCTAATCATGTGTTGCAAAAACAAAAACGAGCCATCACTTACATCGGGAGTGCCTGCACCAAAGCGTCCGCTAAACCCTTTTTCCTCAGCTTCGTTTTCAACAAATTCTCTCATGTTTTTCCAATCGTCACCAAATGGCGGATTAGTCAACATGTAGTTAAAAGTTTTACCAATCAAACGGTCTTTGGTAATGGTATTGCCATGTTTTATGTTTTCGGCATCTTCGCCTTTAATCAGCAAATCAGATTTAGCAATCGCATAAGTCTTTTCGTTTATCTCTTGCCCATATACCCATACATCTAAATTTTTATTGATGGTTTCCTGCAAATAATCTTTCGCTGTGGTCAGCATTCCACCTGTTCCGCAACAAGGGTCGTAAATGTTTATTCCTGCACCAGCTTTCTGTAGTTTTTCGGTTTCGTTGGCAAACACCATGTTTACCATCAATCTTACAATTTCACGAGGCGTAAAATATTGCCCTGCTTTTTCGTTGCTTGTTTCTTTTGATTTACGGATAAGTATTTCAAAGATGGTTCCCATAGCATGGTTACTCACTTTGTCGGGGTGCAAATCAATTTTGGGAGAAACAAATTCTTTGGTAACAATAAGCAGTAAGCCTTTCCGCAACAGTGTTTCGTAAATTGGGGAAAGCCCTTTTTCTGGGCCTCCACTAAAGTTTAATAGAATGTCCTTGATATTTTCGCTAAAGCCTTTGAGGTAAGCGTCAAAGTTTACACCGATGTTGTTGATGTCTTTGGTAAGTCCAAGCAGAGTATAATCGGACTTATTGTAAAAGTTTTGTCCGGCTGCTTTCTTTAATAACTGGTCAAGCACTTCGGGTGAAGCTGTGTCTTTAAATTTCTCATTGGCTTTTACCACTGCTTCATGAGTCCCTTCCAACACGCAGTCAATACGCCTTAATAGCGTAAACGGAAGAATTACTTCTTCATAATCTTTCTCTGCATATTCATCACGGATATGTTCTTTGATGTTCCAAATGAACTCCGATATTTCGTTGTGGTTTTCCATTTATTCTATTTCAAATTATATTCGATTAAAATACAAATTTAACCTTGTTATTACTGTTATTATCATTCTGTTCGTGCGTTGGCTAAAAAGTGGCTCTTTTGGTTTTGCGAAGCGCTGACTTGGTGTGTCGGGGCAATACCAAATGTGCCACTTGTGCGGCTGGCTAAAATTGTTTTTAAAAAATGCGGGTCGGCAAAAAAAATAAAACACGAAGCGTTGGGCTGTCGTGTCGGCAAAAAGTCCGCTGTTAAGTTTATATGTCGTCCTGATGTTTCGATAATTTTCTGTCTGTTTAATGGTTGTTGTGTCGTCTGTTACGCTTGCCTATAACGAAGAAGGGATTAAAGAAGTTTTAAAAAGAAGGGATTAGATGCACCACTGTTCGTATTACCACAACTGTTTGTTAGAAGCACCACTGTTTG
>CAMDBK010000220.1 GCA_945889235.1 Chitinophaga pinensis | reverse complement strand
ATATTAATAAGCGAAGTAATGGATTCACCAACAATCAGTTCATCATACACTTCATTCATTGGCAGTTTTATGTTTGAACTCAGCGGAGTAGCGGTAACGCCCAGCATCACGCCTTTTTCATAAAACTTAAACAGCTTGCGGAATGAGTTGTAGTGCGCCTCATCAACAATCATAAGACCTATATTATCGAGGTCAAGAATTTTATCGCGAAGGCGGTTGTTGAGCGTTTCAACCATTGCCACATAGCACATGAAATTATTTGGAACGGGAAGTTCTTTTACTTCACTATTTATTATTTTATTGTTCACACCAAACTCATTCAGCATTTGTGCCGTTTGTCCGCACAACTCAACACGATGTGTAAGTATTAAAACTTTCTTTCCTGTTTCCTTAATAAAGCGTCTTGTAATTTCAGAAAAGATTACGGTTTTCCCACCACCGGTTGGAAGCTGATACAACAAGTTATATCGCTCATGATGATTATTCAGTCGCTCGAAAATTTTGTCAATAGCCGCTTTCTGGTAAGCGTAAAGCTCTTTACCAAATGTGCTGTCCTGCCTGTCTGTTGTATCCTGAATATCCAATGCTTTGCTAAAAAAAGGGTTGCAAAGATACGAATAAAGAGAGGTTTGTTATTCATTAAAAAAAGAAAGCCTTTCCTGATGAGGAAAGGCTTTCAAAACTAATGAACTAACTATTTATTTTCCGTTAGAAAGGTTTAATGCTTCCTGAACTGAGATACGAACTCCTTTATTGTAAGCAACTACAAACGAACCGGTAACACCATTGTTATCACGGATATCATTTGCGAATGTTTTTGCAGCACGGTAAGAATTGAAATTACCAACAGTGTATTTATTCCATCCTTCATGCTCTTCCCAGAAAATTTCATCTGTGATTTTAAATTCAGCCTGAAATACTGAAGTGCTTACCTTTTTCTTTCCTGCTGCAACCTGTGCTCTGAATACAAGGCCATCAACCGGTTTTCCTTCTTTAACAGCAACTTCTGTTGTTGCTGCTTGTGTTGTAGCCTGCTGTTGTTTTTTCTCAGCGGCAGCAGCAGCTTGTTGTTGTTTTGCCAGTTCATCAGCAGCCTTTTTTTCTTCGGCTTGTTTTTTCTTAATTGACTCAGCTAATTCGCGGTTAGCTTTTTCAGCGGCAGCAGCTTCTGTTTTTGCTTTTTCTTCAGCAGATTTTGCTTGCTGATTTGCCTGCTGGTTTGCTTCGGCCTGCGCTTTAGCTGCAGCAGCTGCAGCGGCTTTTGCATCAGCGTCAGCTTTTGCTTTTGCTTCGGCTTCCTGCTTAGCTTTTTCTGCTTCAGGGTTATTATGAGGCGTTTCTATTACGTTTACTTTTACTTCAGTACTAACCACTTCAGCCGCGCTGATATTGATCATGCCTTTAGGCAAAGCATATTTTTGTGTTTCGTTATTCAATATATATGCAAATGTTCCTTCCACTATCTGGTATCCGCTTGTTCCTGATGCAACTTTTACATCATAAGAAACAGTGAAAGATGCTTCTGCAGGCAATGACATCCATAAGAACTTTGCTTTTCTTTCTTTAAATGAAAAGGTTGAATTAGCTACGTCAACCGCAGTAGCCTCAAGCCCGGCAGGAAGAATTTGCTCCAGCTTTGCAAACCCGCCTACATCCCCTTTATCCACTTTTAATGTAATTCTGAAAGTAGTTTCAGGAGCAGCTGAAGCAGGAACATCTACATTAACAGACACATCCTGTGCTGAAATATTAAAAATTGATGCTGTAAAAATCCACGCGGTTATCAGTGTAATTTTCTTAATCATTGATTTGTTTTTTTTAGTTAAAAAGTGGCTAAAGATATATTATTTTGATTATTGTTCAAAAAGGTACTTTATTATTTCATGAACCTCATCAAACGTAAACTTTGATTTATTATCTAAAAAATCTTCTATTAGTTTATGAACTTCAACGTCTGAAATCTTCTTGTCTTTATTTAGGTCTACCTGCTCCATATTAGTATTTCCGGCAATAACTGCTTTATCATTTACCTGACCACTTTCCAGTCTTTTGATTACTGCTTTTAAATCTTTGGTATCTGGTGGCGGTGGTGGTGGCAACGGATAAATCTTCCTCATGTCGGGGAAAATCTCAAACATTTTGGCGCGGATTGTTCCTGTTGTATCTACATAGGTTTTTGTTATTACATCATCTGTAATTGCTTTGCCTTCCGCATCTACTTTCATTCCTGCTGCTGTTGCCGGTTCCAAATCTGCATAATCAGGAATTCCGTCAGCATCCGTATCAACCGGGCATCCTGTTTTATCAACTGCTGCACCTTTTGGTGTATCGGGGCATTTGTCTATATCTTCAGGAATTCCGTCACGGTCTGAATCAAACTCAACAACTCCGGCAAAACTTATAGCCTCATAAATTCCTTCAGATATTTTCTTTTTAGGAGTAAAGAAATCATAGTGAATACCAAATGATGTAAAAAGATAGCTGTCTTTTGAGTTGTTTCCTTTTCTAACTCCTGAACCGGATGAACTAACATTATCAATATTATCGGTGAAGGAATAATAATAGGTGCTACCGAGTTTAAGTTTCATGCGCTCGGTTACTATAAACTCAAAACCAAATGAAACAGGAATAGTCAATGCCACCTGTGAATATTTTCCAATACCATCAAGGTTCTGCTGTCTTAAATCGGTTTCGTATTTATAGTCGCGGTCAACGTTTACAGCAGTTTCGGCAAGCGGACTGGTTTGTGCAACATTACGAATAGAACCATCGCTCCAGTAATAATAAGGTAAACCGTTTGCAGCGTTGATGTCGCCTTTAGAATCAAAATTCAAAATGCCCACCCCAACTGATATATAGGGATTGAGGATTTTATCAGGCTTAAGCATTCCTGCGAAATTGTAGGTTGCCTGCACGCTTCCGTTAATAACTCTTGATTTGAAGTTGAGGCTTCTTTCTGCTGAACGCTCATTGGCAACAAGACTTCCCATCACAAAATCAAAATCAACCCTGAATGAAGGATTTAAATTCTGAGAAACATTAAGGCCAAACCCGTAACTTGGAATCATGGGGTTTACTGACTTATTGTGGTTTACATCACCAAAGAAATGAAAAATGCCGGGGCCTATACCAATGGTAGGTTTACGAACCCAGTCTGCTTTGCGCAGGCTGTCGTCAACATGTTTCTGAATTAATTCCAGACGTTTTTTTTCTATTTTCTGTGTTTCCTTTGACTGCGCCATAGGGTCAACAACAACGGTTTGAGAATAACCGTAGCTGCAGACAGCCATGAGAACAAAAAGAATAAAACTTATTTTTTTCAGCATAAACTTTTCTAATTTTCTACTCCTGGTCAAAGAAGAAGTCAATCAAACTATGAAGTTTTGTTGCTGAATAATTAAGTTGCCCGTCAAAGAACATGTCAATGGCGTTGGTAACTTCCTGAGGTGAAATAAATCCGTCACCGTCAATATCTACTTCAGCAAACTCTTGAATACCACTTGCACCATGTTGTGAGCTTACAGGTTTTTCAAATGAATAGTAGGTTCCAACTCTTTCAGGTTTTGATTTAGGATGTGACTCAAGAACAAGGTTACGCGGAGTTCCCAGTGTATCACTGCCTAACTCATCATAAGAATCTTCACCGATGGTAACACCTTTTGCATCCACAATAGCTCCGGTAGCAGAGTTTGGTTCATCATCTTTGTAATCGGCAACACCATCTTTATCATTATCAAACGGACAACCGTTTGCATCAACAGGAACGCCTGAAGGAGTTCCGGCACACCAGTCTTCGTTGTTTTTGATTCCGTCACCATCATCATCTTCATTGTCCAGTGCGTCAAAATCAATTTCATCATAAATAGACGGTGCGGCTTTTGGTGAACCCATTCCGATATTCCATGCGAAAGAAAGTGATGTATAAATGTATCCATCATTTCCTCCTACACCTTTGCTACCTTTCAAGCCATCAAGGTAATCAGTCATAGTCATATACCAAGTTCCTGAAGCACATACATCAAACATATTTGAAAGTTTGTAGCGCAAGCCTAACCCAACAGGAAAAACAAGACCTGTTTTGGTTATAGCTTTATGCTCATCATCCAAAGAGTTATCAATTTTTGTTTCGTAAGAATTATCTAACGTTGTAATGTTGTATTCAGGACTTCCGGGAGTAATGTGCCCTATTGTATTTTCGTCTTTTAGTTCAGTGCGGATAGTTCCGTCATCCCAGTAGTAGTAAGCTTGTCCGTTTTTATTGGTAAGATTTGTTTTTGGGTCAAAAGACATGAAACCAACGCCACCAAATAGATAAGGCGACCAGCGTGAAGCGCGGTTAATGATTAGGTTATTGTCAAGGTAAATCATGATATCAAACTCACCCTGCATGATGGTTGACTCGAAATTGAAATTGCGTGAAGGTGAGCGCTCGTTTTCTGCTACTTTTCCATAAAGACCGTTGAGTGCAAAACCAAGTGCGCTCCAAGTGCGGTGTTCAATGCGGAAGTTGTAGCCCATGCGCCAATTGGTGTAAGTAAATGTGCTTATGTTATCGGCAATATCACCCAGAAAAGACATGTTTCCAAGTCCAACACTTATTGAAGGCCATTTGCTGGAAGCAAAAGGAGGACGAACTCTTTTAGTTGTATCAACAGGTGTTGCTGCTTTTTCGGCTTCTTTGGCTGCCTTTTCAGCTTCTTTTGCTTCTTTTTTAGATGCTTTTGTGTCTTCGGTTTTGGCTTCCTGAGCAAAAAGAGTACCTGTGAAAATGAATAAGGATGCGGTAAAGAGTAAGTGTTTCAGCTTCATTATATAGGTTGTTTCGGTAGGGTTAATTGGTTTTTTGAGCGGACTAAAATAAACAAATTATTTAATCCAAACGGTGTGTGTGATTTTTTTTGTGGAAGAGAGCTTTACCACTAAGTTCACTGAGGGCACTGAGTTTATAAATTTTACCGCAGAGAATGCAGAGAGGCGCAGAGAAAAATCAGTTGCTAATCCACTACCAGATTAATCAATAATTGGTGGTTAATGGTATCAGAAACCGAAACCTCGTAGGTATAATTGCCGCCAGGGAGATGATGTTCACCCACATAATCAATTGGGATAAGCCGGTAGTTGACCGTATCAATGTATAATGTTACATAGTCGCACCTCAAAAAGTCAATTTTAATTTTTGACCAAAATAATTCCAATAAACAAACAGGATAAAATTATGAATGAGTTGCCAAAAATTAATTGCCTCTGTTCGCCAGAGGTTCATGACTCGTTTAAAATTCATTGCTGCGGCTGC
>CAMDBK010000219.1 GCA_945889235.1 Chitinophaga pinensis | reverse complement strand
CAACGAGCAAACGCCAAACCCAACGCCTGAGTTTACTATCGGAACTCCCTCACCACTTGCGGCAGATTTGAATAAACTGAATGAATCGGTTTACAGAATAAAGACTGAAATTCACAAAGTGATAGTTGGGCAGGAGCAGATGATAGAACTGTTGCTGGCAGGGCTGTTCACCAGCGGACATATTATTCTTGAAGGTGTTCCGGGAATTGCAAAAACATTAACTGCAAAACTTCTGGCAAAAACATTGTCGGTTAATTTTTCGCGCATACAGTTTACCCCTGACCTTATGCCTACTGATGTTATCGGCACTACGGTGTACAACATGAAATCATCTGAATTTAATTTCAAAAAAGGTCCCGTGTTTTCAAACATTGTTTTGATTGATGAGATTAACCGTTCGCCCGCAAAAACGCAGGCTGCCTTGTTTGAAGTAATGGAAGAACGCCAGATAACAGTGGACGGTGTTACATACCCATTGGATTTCCCGTTTTTTGTGGTGGCCACGCAAAACCCCATTGAACAGGAGGGAACCTACAAATTACCAGAAGCGCAATTAGACCGTTTTCTGTTCCGTATAAAAATGAATTACCCTACGCTTGAGAATGAAAAAGATATTCTGAAAAAATTTAAAAACGATTTTAATTTTCAAAATACCGGGGAAGTAAAAAGTATTCTTGGCGCAACTGATTTGCAAAACATCCGCAAGCTGATTGAGAAAATTCATATCAAAGATGAGTTGCTCGATTACATTGCTACAATCATTCACAACACACGCAACAACGGTGATTTATTTTTAGGTGCTTCGCCCCGTGCTTCGCTCGCTATAATGAAAACAAGCAAAGCTATTGCAGCCATGCGCGGTCGCGAATTTGTAACGCCCGATGATATAAAATTTGTGGCAGCTCCCGTTTTGAATCACCGCATTATTCTTTCGCCTGAACGCGAAATGGAAGGAAGTGAAACCGAACAGGTAATTAAAGAAATTATTGAAAAAGTGGAAGTGCCAAGGTGAAAAGTCAAATAGCCACAAGTGAAATAGCCAAGTAGCAATTGTACATGAATTTATTCCACAATCTATATCTCACTAATCGTTTCTTCTTTGCAGGAGCAGCTACTGTGGCGTTGTTTGTGTTCGGATTTATTTTTCCGGTTTTGTTTCCGGTGGCGCAGATTGTATTGATTGGGCTTGCCGCTTTTTTTGTGCTGGATATTATTCTGCTCTTCCGTAAATCAGCTCAGGTGCTTTGCAGAAGAACGCTTGGAAAAATGTTCTCACTTGGTAACGAAAACCCGGTGCGCCTTGATATTATCAATCATTCAGCGCAGCAATTAAAGATCACGATCATTGACGAAATTCCTTTTCAGTTTCAAAAGCGCGATATGCGGATGCGCATTGTTTTAAAGTCGGGCGAAAAACAATCGCTTGGCTATAACCTGCATCCGGTGCAGCGTGGCGAATATGTTTTTAACAACATCAATCTTTTTGCACAAACAAATTTCGGGTTGGTAATGCGCAGATTTGTGATGCACTCTAACGAACATATCCGCGTGTATCCTTCCATCATTGACATGAAGAAATATGAGTTGCTGGCGATGGCAAAAATTTCTAATTTTCAGGGGATAAAAAAAATTCGCAGGCTTGGTCACAGCTATGAATTTGAGCAGATAAAAAATTATGTGATGGGCGATGATTTCCGCAGTATCAACTGGAAAGCGACCAGCCGCAAAGCCGAGCTGATGGTTAATCAATATGAAGACGAGCGCTCGCAACAAGTGTATTCATTGATTGATAAAAGCCGCACCATGCGCATGCCTTTCAATGGATTGAGCTTGCTGGATTATTCCATCAATGCAAGTTTGGTTATTTCCAATATCTCGTTGAAAAAACATGACAAAGCAGGCTTGTTAACGTTCTCTGATAAAATTGGAAGTTCCATAAAAGCTGAGCGTGGTCGCCTGCAACTGCGCAGTATTTTAGAAGCATTATACAATGAGGAAGAGCGCAAGATGGAAGCCAATTACGAATTGATGTATAATGCAGTGCGTAACCTTATCCGCGGGCGCAGTTTGATTTTTTTCTACACCAATTTTGAAAGCCTGTATGCAGTGGAACGTGTACTTCCGTTGCTACGCAGAATTAACAGCACACACTTATTGGTAGTAATGTTTTTTGAAAACACAGAAGTAAAAGATTTCTCAACCACATCAGCAAAAGATGTGGAAGAAATTTATCTGAAAACTATTGCACAAAAATTCGTTTCTGAAAAAAATCAGGTGTGTGCGTTGCTGCGGCAATACGGTATTCAAAGTATTCTCACTCGACCGGAAGACCTTTCAATTAACACGGTGAATAAATATCTGGAGTTGAAAGCGAGGGGAATGATTTGATTATTTCTTCGGCTTGTATTTTGAAGCCCCCAGAATTTTCTGTGAATCTTTTTCAGTCATCAGTTGAGGTAAAGTAATTGCAGGATTTTCTTTCATATATTTCTTCACAATCATCCAGCCGGTGAATTCGCCAATGCGTGCAGGTGATTCGCGCGGAAGCCCTGTGGTAAAAGGTCCTTCACCCATGTATTTATTCAACACATTGTGGTCACTTGAGTAAACAATTTTGTTTTCTAAAAACAGCGACCAAACGTTTGCTTCGTTTGTCTTGCACCATTCCAGTTGCGCTCCTTTGTAAGCAATTTTAAGACTGTCATTCATTTCAGGAAACAGAGCATCCATGAGGTATAAAATTTTTCCGTTATAAATCATGTTGTCGAGCAGCGTTTTATTTTCGTTGCTGCTTTCAAATTTATTCAGGGCCCATCCTTTTACAGCTGTTGCCGAAAGACTTTCTTTGTTCATATTCCTTACCACATACTTAGGCCAGGCAAGCATTTCGTAATAAATACTTTTTTTGCCCAGAAAAAATTCAAGCCCGATGGCAAGTGTGCTGTCGTGCGTGAAAACGCCATAATTAAATCCTGAAAAATCGGTGACTACTACCGGAGGATTGCTGTCGGGAAAATGAAATTTATAATGCCTGAAAGCATCAGTTAATTCTTTTTCAAGAAAAGTAATGTCGGTATATTGCTTTGCAGTTGCTTTATAAATTTCACTTATTTCGGGATTGGTTATAAAGCCCTTAAGACCCACAGCCAGCGCAGTATCATTAACACTCTGCATATTAATAATGTTGTGGCAATAGGCATCAAAAAATGATCCGTATTTTTTTCGCAGCAAAGGAATTTCCTTCAGCAGACTGTCCGTATTTTTCTCAAAAAGATCTTTGTCAAGCCGCTGAATTTTTATTTCAAAAGGAATTTGAGAAACATCAACATCAATTCGGGGATCGTTGTTGCAGGAATTGCAGGAGCTTATCAACAGCAAAACGGAAACAACTTTCAGCGCAGGAAAAAATCGCATATCAAAAAATACCTAATATTGTGGTTGAAAAATAACGCAACAAAACTATGAAAATCAAAAAGAGCTGCTCAATAATTTTATTCTTTGTATTTGCAACCGCTGTTATAGCACAGGAAGGCGAGAAACAACCCAAGTTTCGTTTCGGGCTGAAAGTTTCTCCATCTGTTGCCTGGCTGGGCCCAGATAAAACAAAGTTCAACGACCTGAACGTTGAAAACGGGGGAGCGAAAATGAAATTCGGTTACGGATTGATTACCGAATTTATTATTGCAAAAAACTATTCGTTTCTTACAGGTGTGGAGGTAACGTACCTTGGCGGAAGTATTAATTATAAAGATGCGAACAAAGTAAACTACCAGTTGAATGACAGTACTGCATTATTTCTTTCATCTCGGGCATTTAAACAGCAATACATTACTATTCCTCTGGCTCTAAAATTAAAAACCAACGAGATTGGTTATATGACTTATTTCGGACAAATCGGAGTTGACTTATCTTTTCAAATAAAAGGCAGAGCAAATGATAAAGGAACCTTATACTATAAAGCTAATCCCGACACTACTGCCTTTTCCGTTCAGGGAGCAGAGTATAACGCAGAAGATGTTAATATATATAAGCAGACAGGAGTTTTTGGTTTTTTGCGTGTTGCTTTAAATGTGGGTGCCGGGGTTGAATGGAACATTGCAGGAAACACATCACTTTTATTTGCCGTGAATTATAATAATGGGTTCACTAATTTTTTCAAAAAAGCAGATACCATAAAAGACAAGACTAACTTGCCGGTCAACGATAATAAAGACACAGCAGATCCATTAGAACAGAAAGCAAGTTCTAATTATGTTTCGCTTACTGTTGGGGTTTTGTTTTAGGTTGATTGTCACCCCGAGCATAGTCGAGGGGCAATAATTATTTTTGCTTTTAAACTACGCTCGAAGTGACACGCTCTTAAAAATGAAAAAAACATTTTCTTGTTTATTTATTTTAACTTTTTTTTCCTGCTCTGCGCAAACCGAATCATCAAAAACTGAAAACACTATGTCAGATAATAAAGGCCGTGTAACCGGCATTGGCGGAATATTTTTCAAGAGCAGTAATCCTGCAAAAACCAAAGAGTGGTACTCGCAAAATCTCGGGATGAAAACCGATGAATACGGAACTATGTTTGAGTTTCGCACATCGGAAAACCCAGAAGAGAAAGCCTATTTACAATGGAGTCCGTTTTCTGAAAAAACGAAATACTTTGAGCCTTCGCAAAAAGAGTTTATGATTAATTACCGCGTTGAAAATATGGAAGCGCTGGTTGAAGAATTAAAAAAAAAAGGAGTAACCGTACTTGATTCGATTGAAACATTTGAATACGGAAAATTTGTTCACATCCTTGACCCCGAAAACAATAAAATAGAATTGTGGGAGCCAATTGATGTTGTGTTTGACAAAACGAATGAAGGGAAGACTACAAAGTAGGCAGTAAGGAGTTGGCTGTTTGTAGTATTTCTTTTACAATTGTTTACTGCCACTACCCACTACCTACTGTTTACTAATTCTTTTACCTTAGCGCGACTTTTTCAAAAACGCAATGAAGGTTTGGAAATTTTTTAAACGGCTTTTTCTAGCACTATTTATTTTGTTTTTCCTGCTTGTTGGAGCCGGAATAACGTACCTTATTATTGTTTCAAAAGTTGAAGAACCGATTGTAAAAAATACAACAGCTTTAAAAACCAAACGCAGACAATTAGACATAAATTTTTATACCCTGGGCAACAACCGCCTTAAAAAAGCTGAGTCGGGTTTATGGGAAATGTATTTGGAAGGTAATGGGTTTGAACGTGGCGTGGCGCATGGAAAACTGGCTCAGGAACTGGTGCAGCAACAGGAAAATTATTTTATTGCTTC
>CAMDBK010000218.1 GCA_945889235.1 Chitinophaga pinensis | reverse complement strand
ATGATGCGGCAAAAGGAATTAGTTCAGACGCTGCCGGAAATTTTTACATCACCGGATACATTTACGGAAATACAATGATTGATACTGTTCATTTGAATACAACATCTCCAACCAGTACTGATATTTTTATTGCTAAATATTTATCATGGGGCGATTTTGTGTGGGCAAAAAAATGTGACAGCTATCTTGGTGATAATCCATACGGAATTGCTACTGACTGGGAAGGCAACAGCTATCTTACCGGCTATTTCCAAAATGTAACAACGTTTGGAACTCATACTATTCAAGCGCATGGATATAACGATGCATTTCTTGTAAAATACAATACTGATGGCGATTGTGATTGGGCAAAAGCAATAGGAGGCAACGACCTGGATATAGGAACTTCTGTTTGTACTGATGATTACGGATGTGTATACCTCACCGGATTTTTTGATACCGAAATATTTTTTGACGATACTACATACATTGCTGAAGGTTATGAAGTTTTTGTAGCAAAGTACTGGTGGAATGGCGATGAGATATGGACGCAAATTGGTGGTGGCGCTGGAAATGATTTCGGGAATGCGATTGGAGTGAATGATGCCGGAGAATTAGCAGTGGCAGGCTATTACAACCTGTATGGATATTTTGGTCCGTATATTTTACCGCTTACTCAGGAACAGGATATTTTTGTGGTGAAACTTTCAAACCCGGTTGGTATAAACGAAACTTTAGTGAACGAATTTGCATCGGTTTATCCTAACCCTGCAAAAGGAGAAATTACTTTAGAGGCTGATTTTGATAAAAACCAGGTACTGAATATTTCTGTTACTGATGCAATGGGAAACGTTGTTATCAATTCAGTTGAAAAACCTCAGAACACCAAAGTCAAATTATTATTTAATACAGAAACCTGCAACGGAATTTATTTTCTTAACGTTTACAACAACTCACAATTTTTTTCCGGGAAAATTATTCTGAACAGATGAAACTTTTTTTTCTTCTCGTTCTCAATTTTGTATTTTCAAGTATCAATTCCTTTCCGCAAACTGTACTTTTAAATGCTCATGCCCATAATGATTACTGGCATGCGCGACCATTATTTCAATCATTAGATAATGGCTTTATGAGTGTAGAGGCTGATTGCCATTTAATTGATGGAAGGATACTGGTTGCACATGAAAAAATGTTCACCAGAAAAAGAAGAACACTTCAAAAGTTATATCTCGACCCGTTGATGAAACGGGCAAAAGAAAACAATTTCAAAAGCATTTATAAAAATGGTCCTGAAGAATTTGTTCTCTACATTGATATTAAAGCTGATTGCGAAAATTTTATTCCTTTTCTTGACAGCGTTCTGAAAAATTATGATGCAATGCTTACGAAATTTGTGGAAGAAAAAAAAATAACCGGAGCAGTCAGAATATTGGTTGACCATTGTGGTGATGATGCTTATGTGTTGCATTCTAACCCACGCTATCTCTCTCTTTCAGGCAATATGAATGATGCAGATAAAAAAAATGAAAATGACATTATGCCACGCATTAGTTTTTCGTTTAACAACTTATTGCAATGGAAAGGCAAAGGAGAAATGCCTGAAGAAGAAAAACAAAAATTGAATGCTTTTATGCAAAAAGCGCACGGCAATGGTTATACAGTAAGAATATGGGCAGCAGGCAACAAAATAAAAACATGGAAAATATTAACAGATGCAGGTGTTGACTGGATTAATGTAGACAGGCTGAAAAAATTCAAAAGATTTATGCTCATAAAAAATTAGAGCCTCACTCCTATTACCAGAATGTCATCAACCTGCTCCAGCGCGCCAACCCATGAATTCATGGTTTTTTCAAGCAATTCTTTCTGACGGCTCATTTTAAATTGCTGGTTTTCTGAAAAGAAATTTTTCAAGCGTTTGTAGCCGTATTTCTTTTCATCTTTTCCACCAAACTGGTCAACTATGCCATCTGAGTAAATATAAAAGCAATCACCTTTTTCAAACGGAATGGTAAAGCATGTATAGTTTCTTCTGCTGGTGTGAATCATTCCTCCAATTGCATTTTTATCGCCTTTCAGCTCTTTGAATTCTCCGGCTTCATTAAAGAAATATAACACTCTGTTGGCAGAAGCAAATTGCAGTTCTTTCTTTTTATAATCAATGCAGCAAAGAGCAATGTCCATTCCATCATGATTTTCATTGAGTCCATCGCGCTGCTTCAATGCAAACTGTACTTCACGGTGAAGGTTATTGAGCATTTCACCGGGATTGGTAATGTCTTCAATATTCGCAATCTGGTTGAGTAAATCATTTCCTATCATGCTCATGAACGCACCCGGAACTCCGTGACCAGTGCAGTCAACAGCGGCAATAAAAATTTTATTATCCTTTTTATTGAACCAGTAAAAATCACCGCTTACAATATCTTTTGGCTGAAAAAAAATAAATGAATCAGGAAGCGCTGAATGGATTGCATCCATAGTAGGAAGAATTGCTTCCTGTATACGTTTTGCATACGTAATACTGGAAGTGATAACAAGATTTTTGTCTTGCAAAACTTCTTTCTGCATTTCAATTTCTTCTTTCGCTTTATTGATTGCTTTGTTTTTCTGCTCCAGCTTTTCGTTTATTTTCTGGTTGGTTCTGTAACGACTGTAAATGGTAGCTGCCAGTATCGCCAGCAGTGCCAATACCGCAAGAACAAGGTATAACACTCTGCGTTGATTTGTCTGCGATTCTTCTTGCTTTTGTTTTTCAATATTCAGCAGTTGTATTTCTTTTTCCTTTTGTTCTGTTTCATATTTTGTCTGCATTTCTGCAATACTTTTTGCATTCTGAATACTCTTTAATGAATCATTCAGGTTAGAATAAAGGACCTGAAACTCATACGACTTCTGGTGATTGCCGATTTTTGCATACGTCTCGGCAAAACTTGAATAAATTGATTTTACAATTTCAAGTTCACCGTTTGCTTTTGCAATATCCAGGGCTTTTGAGAAGTAGTCAAGACCTTCGGTATAGTTTCCCTTCAATTTATAAATTTTGCCGATTGCATGAAGCGTTGTTGACATAATATCATTCACTCCAATGGTTTCCTGCATCTTCAATGAACGCATGTAATATTCAAGACTCTTATCGTAATTATCCTGCAAAAAATAATATTCACCAATGTTATTGAGTGCACTTGGAATACGTTTTTTATCACCGATTTCTTCCTGAATTGCTAATGCCTTGGTTGTATTTTCCAATGCTTTTTTGTAGTTGCCCTGTTCAGCATATACACCGGCAATATTCACTAGCGAAAGGGCAATGCCGCTCTTATCACCCAGTTGCTCTTTAATTACCATTGACTTTTCATAACACTCAAGGGCTTTCGTAAAATTATCCTGATTGTAATAAATATTTCCCATGTTATTGAGCGTACTTGATTGTCCAACCTTATCACCAATCTCTTCAAATATTTTTAGTGAATTCAGGTAATTCTCAATTGCTTTTTCATAATTGCCTTTTTGCAAATACGCAGTACCAAAATTGTTGAAACTATTGGCTATTCCTTTTTTGTCATTTACTTCTTTGAAAATCTGATATGAGTTTTCGTAATACTCCAACGCCTTGTCATAATTTCCCTGATTTTTGTAAACCAGTCCTATGTTATTGAAGGATGTTGCAATACCTGATTTGTCATTTATTTCCTGTCTGAGCGCAAGTGATTTGAAATAATATTCAAGTGATTTATCATACACTCCCTGTGACAGAAAAATGATTCCAATGTTGTTGAGTGAAAGTGCTTCACTGTTTTTATCACCGGTTTCGTGATCAATAATCAAAGCTTTTTGATGGTAGTCAAGTGCTTCTTTGTATTTTCCTTTCAGACGATAAACTGTGCCAATATTGTTGTAGGCTAAAGAAATTCCTTTGGTGAGATTATTTTTTTTTGAAAGCTCAATCGCTTCATTGCTGTACAACAAAACTTTTTCCGGATCAACACGCAGATATTGTTTTGCCAGTTCATTCAACAGTTTAATTCGTACAGTATCTTTGTTGTCAACGTGCAGACTCAGCACCTGTTCAAGACTATCAATAACCGGATTTTGCGCAAATGAGTTTACTGCAAACAGTGCCAATAAAAAACAAAGAAAAATTTGTACGTATTTTTTCATTTCTGTAACACCAAATATACAATTAAAGCCTTATTCCCATTACTAATATATCATCAACCTGTTTAAAATCTCCTTTCCATTCTTCATGTGCTGAAAGTATTTTTGTTCGTTGTTCCTCCATTGACAGCATATTGTTATTTACTAAAAGTTCTTTCAGTTTTCCGGTCATAAATTTTTTTCCTTTTGGTCCGCCAAACTGATCGGCATAACCATCTGAGAATAAATAAATGCAATCGCCTTTTTTAAGTTTAAGTTTGTTGGAAGTGTAAGGGTAGCTCGTATCTGATGTTCCGCTGATTGACGATTTATCACCTTCTATTTCTTTAAATTCTCCGTTGCTGATAATGTATAAAGGCCTCAGCGCGCCTGCATAATTTATGTTTTTATTTTTCAGGTTAATTGAACATAGGGCAATATCCATTCCTTTCGGTGTTTCAAATTCATTTGCACTTTGTTTAAAGGCAAGCTTAACTCCAAGATTTAGTTCGTTTAAAATTTCAGAAGGTTCTGTTATCTGTTTTTCAATAATAATCTGATTAAGTAAATCAGTTCCTATCATGCTCATGAATGCACCTGCAACTCCGTGTCCAGTGCAGTCAACTGCGGCAACAAATACATAATCGCCTTGTCTGAAAAGCCAGTAAAAATCTCCACCAACAATTTCTTTCGGACGATATAAAATAAAATGTTCAGGAAAAGATTTTTGGAATTCTTCAGCTCTTGGCAAAATCGCCATCTGAATATTCCGCGCATAATTTATTCCTTCAGTAATGTGACGGTTTTGCTCTTCAACAATTTCTTTTTGTTCCTGTAATTGGTGTGTACGCTCAATTACTTTTTCCTCCAGTTCTGCTTTTTCACGCAATAGTTTTCGTTCACGCCATTTTACATAAACAACAGTTGAAGTAATCAGGAAAGCGGCAACCAGTATGTAAAACAACCATGTTCTCCAAAACGGAGGAGTTATTATAAAATGTATTTCAACCGGTTTTGACCACACATGTTCATCATTGCAGGCGCGCAAAATAAACGTGTAATCACCAGGTCCAAGATTTGGAAAATTTGCTTCACTGGTTTTGGTTTCGGGCATCCAGTCTTTGTCAGAACCCTTCAGCATCCATTGATAAAAAACCTTGTCCGGATTTTTATGACTGATAGCGCTGAATGT
>CAMDBK010000217.1 GCA_945889235.1 Chitinophaga pinensis | reverse complement strand
CTTCTCAATCACTACATATCAACCAATGATAATGGTAAGGCTCTAAAAGTTGCCAGTTGTGCAATTGATCAGCATCCGTATTCGGTGTTGTTCATTATCCGAAAGGCACAATTACTTTCAGCTTCCAATCAGCAAGACAAAGCGTTGGCCGTTATTTCAAAAGCTGAGTCACTTGACCCTTCCAACACAGAATTATACATCACAAAAGGCAGTATATACAGCCAGATGGGAATGTTTAATAAATCAATTGAATGTTATAATGACGCAATAAAAAAGGCAGATGAGCCGGATGATATTTACCTCTGCATAGCTTTTGAATACCAGAATATGTCGGATTATTACACCGCTCTTCGCTACCTGAAAAAAGCATTGCAGCTTAATCCTGATAATGATGCTGTGCTTTATGAAATGTCGTTCTGTCATGAGATGCAGGGAACACAAGAAGAAGCCGTAACTGATTTCACAGCCTATCTGGATGAGAATCCTTATTCAGCTTCGGGTTGGTATAATCTGGGACTTGCCTATGCCAAGTTAGATACGGACGAGAAAGCAATAGAGGCTTACGATTATGCCATTGCAATTGATGATAAGTTTGCTTCTGCTTATTTTAACAAAGCTAATTCACTGGCAAATCTTGAGCGCTTCAGAGAAGCCATTGCTGTTTATGAAGAAACCTTTAAATGCGAACAGGCCGATAGTTCTACTTATTATTACATAGGTGAATGTTATGAGCGGCTTGAAGAAGATGATAATGCCCTTAAAAATTATAAACTTGCTTTGAAAGTTGATGCGGAATATCCCGATGCACTTTTTGGAATGGCCATTGTTCTAGAACGGAAAGGAATGGATTTTGAAAGTTCGGGCTACATTAAAAAAGCAATAAGCTTTGATCAAGGTAATCACGACTACTGGCATTTTTATGGTGATCTTCTTTTGAAAACAGGCTTTGTGCATGATGCGGAATTTGCCTACGCTAAAACGGTTACACTCAGTCCTGAAAATGTAGATGCATGGATTGACCTTGCCCATCTGCGCTTTCAACATGAAACACACATAGCAGGTTTTGAAACCGTTGCTGAAGGAATAAAAACAAATCCCGGTTCGGCAGAATTATATTTTAAAATGGCAGCTATTCTGCTTGCAATGGGCAAGCAAAATGATGCCTTTGAAGTGTTGCGTACCGCCATGGAAATTGACGGAGCTCGTTTCCAGTTGCTGTTTGATTTTTATCCTGAGGCCGCAAAAATTCCGGCAGTTATTGACTTTGTAGAAGCCTATAAATAAGTATGAACTTCGATTTATCAGATATACCCGCAAGGCCGAAAAAGCCCCGTAATACAGGCTTAACCATGATGATGGACAAAGGTCTTTCTATCCGTCAGGCCGAAGATTTTTTGTCGGTTGCCGCTGATTACTGTGATTTAATAAAACTTGGTTTTGGTACTTCTTACATCACTCCGGGAGTAAAAGAAAAAGTTGCGCTTTACCAAAAAGCCGGGATGAAAGTTTATCTTGGTGGTACTTTGTTTGAAGCATTCTTAATTCGCGGAATGTTTGATGAATACCTGCGTGTGTTGGAAAAATTTGGATTGGATTCAGTGGAGGTTTCGGATGGCTCCATTCTTATTTCACACGATTTAAAATGCGAATATATTTCACTGCTTGCAAAGCACTACACAGTTCTTTCAGAAGTGGGTTCAAAGGAAGCAGGAATACTTATTCATCCGAAAGTCTGGAAAAGCATGATGCAAAAAGAATTGGAAGCAGGCTCATGGAAAGTGATTGCCGAAGCGCGTGAATCGGGAACAGTAGGAATATTCAGACCCAGCGGTAAAGCCCACGTTTCACTGGTAAAACAAATTGTTGAAACCGTAAAATCAGAAAATATTATTTGGGAAGCACCACAAAAGTCACAACAGGTTTGGTTTATTAAAGAGTTAGGTGCAAACGTAAATCTTGGAAACATAGGGTACGATGAAGTAATACCATTGGAGACCTTACGCCTTGGATTGAGAGGCGATACATTCTTAAGTTTTATTTCACATAAAAGTCAGGTAATAAAAACAGAACCAAAAGAATCAGAAAAAGAAAAACCTAAAAATAAAATGAAAGAAATCAGCGTAAAAGAACTGAAAGCAAAACTGGATAACAAAGAAGATATTCAGGTAATTGATTGCCGTGAACCGTATGAATATGAAATTGCAAATATGAACGCACAGCTAATTCCCATGGGCGAAATGATGGATAACCTTGACAAAATTTCGCGTACTAAACCGGTGGTGATTCATTGCCGCAGCGGAGCACGTTCAGGAAATATTATTCAGGCATTGGAAGCCCGCGAAGGTTTCACCAATCTTTACAACCTGAAAGGCGGAATTCTTGCCTGGGCAGATGAGGTGGATACCACACTTACTAAATACTAATCTTAGGGCAAAAGGCTAAAGCCTCTGCAATTATAAACTATTAAAGTTGCCACTAATTACACAAATTGCCACAAATTAATTAGTGATAATTTGTGTAAATAGTGGCTATAAACATACTATGCAAGAACTCTTCACCCACATCCTTCACTTAGATTTTGAATGGCTTTTTCAGCAATACGGAACCTACGTTTACCTGATTTTATTTCTCGTTATTTTTATTGAAACAGGCTTGGTAGCTATGCCATTTCTTCCCGGTGATTCATTGTTGTTTACTGCCGGACTTTTTGCGCGACTTGGTTATCTGGATATTGCTTCATTGTTTTTTCTGCTCTTTGCTGCTGCGGTTTTGGGCGATAACTCAAACTACTGGATTGGCAGAACTCTTGGCCTGAAAGTGATGCACATGAAAATAGGAAAAAAGAATTTAGTGAAACAGGAATACCTTGATAAAACTCATTCATTCTACGAAAAATACGGAACTAAAACAATTATCATGGCACGTTTTGTCCCAATTGTAAGAACCTTTGCACCCTTTGTTGCGGGCGTTGCAGAAATGAATTACCGCAGATTTCTTTCGTTTGATATTCTGGGCGGTTTTCTTTGGATTGGCTCTATGACTTTTGCAGGTTATTTCCTCGGTGAAATTCCGTGGATAAGAACCAATATTGAAAAAGTTGCCATATTAATTGTGTTGATTTCTGTTATGCCTATTGTTTTTGAATTTATCAAACACAAAAGGGAAAAACAAAAATAATGAGGCTGTTCGGACTTATCGGTTATCCGCTTACGCATTCATTCTCAGCGAAATATTTTACCGATAAATTTCAGAAGGAAAGTATTTCTGATTCCCACTATTATAATTTTCCGATTCAACAGATTAATGATGTTCTGAAGATTTTTGAAAAAGAAAATCTGTGCGGCTTTAATGTTACCATTCCATACAAAGAATCAATCATTCCGTTTTTGGATGAATTGGATTCTTCTGCAAGTGGAGTAGGGGCTGTGAACACAGTAGTCATTAGGAATAAAAAGAAAATTGGTTTTAATACTGATATTTATGGTTTTGAGTGTTCATTACTTGGCAGTTATCCCACAAAGCCCCAAGGTTCACAAAAGAATAATATTCTTAGTGGCCTTAGTGCCTTAGTGGGAAACGATACAAAAGCCTTAGTGCTGGGCACAGGCGGCAGCTCAAAAGCTGTTGCTTATGTTTTAAATAAACTTGGAATTAAATATATTTCTGTTTCTCGAACGCGAAAAGAAAATATAATTTCTTACACTGATTTAAGACCGCAAACTATTCTTGAACACAAATTGATTATCAATACAACTCCACTCGGCATGTTTCCTGAGATTGCTGATGCGCCTGATATTCCTTACAGTTTCATCACTTCAGAACATTTGTTATTTGATTTAATTTACAATCCAGAGGAAACCGAATTTCTTAAAAGAGGCAAGCAACAAGGCGCACAAATCAAAAACGGTTTAGAGATGTTGCAGCTCCAGGCAGAAAAGAGTTGGGAGATTTGGAATAAGTAATTTACTTAGTCATTTTCTTCATTTGTTTGTCGTATTGCTTTTTTGCCATCTCCTTCATTGTGTCTTTTTTTGTTGACATAAATGCATTTAACTTTAAAAGTGTCAATGGAAACAAACGTTTCAGATGAAACAGGATAATAGCCTGCGCAGGAAAAAGAATGTGAAATTTTCCCGCTCCTGCCTTTTTGAGTAATCGCTTTGCCATAGCATCTGCCCCATGCTTTGCACCATGCACCATGTATTTTCCCATTTCTTTAGACTCTGCATGTTGACCGCGTGCGTGCTGCATCACGTTGGTGCGAAAAAAGAAAGGCATTGCCACCGAAACTGAAATCCCATGCACTTTCAACTCAGCATACAATGTTTCAGAAAGCGCTTTCACAGCAGCTTTGGTGGTGTTGTAGGGCGACATGTTCGGTGCTGTTGCAACAGCAGCAATACTGGAGATATTAATGATGTGTCCCGAAGCTTGTTTTTTCATAGCCGGTATAAAATAATGACAACCGTAAATCACACCCATTTGGTTGATTCCTGTTATCCATTCCCAGTTTTCCAAACCATATTCTTCAAAAGGTGCACCATCGCCAACGCCTGCATTATTCACTAATAAATCAATGCCGCCAGTCTTTTCTAAAAAAATTTCCGCAACTTTTTGATAAGCTGCTCTGTCAGCAACATCCATTAAATAAGGAATTGTATTCCCGCCAGCATTGGTTATCATCTCAGCCGTTTCATTCAATCCTTTTTCTGAAATATCGCAGATGCCTATTGTCCATTTATCTTCTGCTAATTCTTTGCACAGTTCTTTGCCTAAGCCAGAACCTGCACCTGTAATAAAGGCTCTTTTCTGTGGATATTTAGTTGTGAGTTGATACATTATGTTTTTTGCCTTAGTGGCAAGTTTTATTTATTTAATTCCTCCACTTTAAACCTCCGCTGCACTTCTTTCAGTTCCTCAATATTCTCCGGCTTATCAATTAATATTCTGGTCAGTATAGTCCCAAATTCTGATGGCGAAACTACCACTTCTTCGTTTGGGTATTTTGTTTTGTCTTCTTCGTTTCTGGTCAGAATAAAGCTGTATTCTTTATCAGGAGTTTGTCTGTCGTTTTTAATAAAATAATTCAGCGTGTTGTCAGCATAAAGCGCAACTGAACTATATGTGCTCTCAGGCATTTTGCCCGAAATGCGGATTGGGCCCTTCCATAAATTATAACCGCTTGCTACATACAAAAAATCAGGATTAGGCATCACCACATGTCGGTCTTTATCAGTCATCACATCTGAATAAACCGGCACATTCATTTTTGAACCTGAGTTGAATTTTATTTTCAAAAGAATATAACGCGGTGTAATATAAAT
>CAMDBK010000216.1 GCA_945889235.1 Chitinophaga pinensis | reverse complement strand
TGTCCGATGCTGCGCTCAAATTCAAAATCAGCTGAAGTACGCAAACCACGCAGAATATAAGTTGCTTTTACTTTCTTACAATAGTCAACGGTAAGCCCGTCAAACGAATCAACACTAACTTTCTTGTGTTTTGAAAACACGGCTTTAATCCATTTCACGCGCTGTTCCTGTGAATAAAGATATTTCTTGCTGGTGTTTTTTCCTACGGCCACTATTATTCTATCAAACAAGGGAAGCGCCCGAAGAATAATATCCTGATGACCTTTTGTAATAGGGTCGAAGGAACCGGGGAATATTGCAATTTTCATTTTCGGAGACTTAGAACGCAGATTTACTACTATGGTTACTGATATTAAAGATTAAATATGAGGAAGAGATTTAAATCATCCTCATCAGTCTGTCTTTTCTTTGAAATTAATGCCGTATTGTTTCAACTCTTCAAGCACCGGAGCATAAATCTCTTTGTGAATGGGAACAACAACTCCTTTCAGGTTTATTTTGCCTTCCAGAATTAGTTTGGTTGCAATGCCCAGCGGCAAACCAACTGTTTTTGCCATGGCGGTGTGATGGGCATCATCGCCCAACACCACCAACGAACTCTCACGCTGATGTTGTTTGCCATTCAACTCGTAATTGAATTTGTGCCACATCACAATCATATCTCGGTCGCCTTCATCAAGGCTCCATTTTTTCTCTAAAATGCTTTGTAAAATCTGTGCGGGAGTTGCATCTTTTAAACCAACTTTCGTGTTATCGAAAATGCCCAGCCATCTGAGTTTATCCATCAGTTCGCTGTCCTGGTCAATATGTAAATAATGCATCAGTTTTATCTCGACCGAATCATGCAGGTTGTAGGCAAGAAAAGAGTTGATGAACTGGCGGTGCGTCATAGTTGCACTTCCTTCCATGATGTATGAATCATCAGTTGCACCCAACTGCACAAACACATCCCATGCGCGGCAAAAGCCTACCCTGCGCAGCGTTCCGCGATAGATGGTAGGAATATTCTCCAGCCCGTAAACGCTGCGATACTTTAATGAATCACGGTTGGCATAACCCTCAAAACGACCATAGCCCTCAATCTCAATTATCTCGGTTCTGCGAAAAACTTTCTGGTAGGGAATGTACTTATACATACCTTCCTGAATAAACTTTACTGCTCCACCCTGTCCTGCCAGCACTACGTTGCGCGGGTTCCAAGTGAACTTATAATTCCAGGGATTGTTGTCGTTTTCGGGTGCAACCAAACCTCCGCAGAATGATTCAAAGCCAATCATTTTTGCTCCTTCACCGCGTATCTCATCTAAAATCTGCATGGCCGAAAGATGGTCGAGCCCCGGATCTAAACCAATTTCATTGAGGAAAAGAATTCCGGCTTCACGCACCTCTTTGTCCATTGCCTGCATCTCTTCGGTTACATAGGATGCGGTAACCAAACTCTTCTTGTAGTGCAAACAATCTTTTGCCGCCAACGCATGCAAAAACGGGGGAAGTAGGGAGATAACAATATCGCTTTCACTGATTTCTTTGGCGCGCTGTTCATCGTTCTTGATGTCAAAGACAAATGCTGTGGCACGTTCATTTCCATGAACCTTTTCTTGTGCGTGTTCTACCGAAATATCGCCTACACGTATTTGCCAATCATGCGAATCGGCATTCTGCAAAAGGTAATTGATAAGACTTACCGAAGAACGCCCGGCACCAATAAGAAGAATTTTTTTCACGGGGTTAAAGGTAGTTATTTGCACATTTGCTCAGAATTTCGTCATGCTGAACTTGTTTCAGCATCTTAAATTTTAGACCCTGAAACAAGTTCAGGGTGACGGGTAATACTCTCAAAAATGAAAAATCCCTTCCTCCTCATTGCCGGAATTTCCGGTGCCCTAGTTGTAGCTCTTGGCGCTTTGGGCGCACACTCACTAAAACCCTACCTCCCACCCGATTCATTGGTAAGTTATGAAACAGCAGTGCGCTACCAGTTTTATCATACGCTGGCGTTGTTGATAATTGGTTTATTGGGTGATGTTCCAAAAACAATCCGTTATGCCGGGTGGCTGTTTGTGACGGGTATTATCTGCTTCTCAGGTTCAGTTTATTTTCTTTCTACCAAAGCTATTACAGGCTTGGTCAATATTTCTTTCCTTGGACCCATCACTCCTGTTGGCGGACTGCTGTTTATGGCAGGCTGGGTGATGGTGGCTGTGGCTGCAGTACGGAAATAATTATTGTTTCACAAATTTCTGCCTGAACACAAACTTATCCGTTTCGGCAAGCACAAAATAAATACCGGGGCTTAGGGTGGAAAAATCAATTTCCCTTGCATCAGTTGCGCGGAGCGCAACATTACCTGCAATATCCGAAATAACTATGCTGCTTAGTTTTCCTGAATTTGGCGGTAATTCAATGGAGACTTTTTCGCTTGCCGGGTTGGGGAAGATTTTGAGGGGTTGGGAGGAGAATTCAGAAACTGAACCACCAATATCATTCCATCCGGCAACTATATTCCGAACCATCCACCCACCTCTGGCATTATCAATATTATCGCTTTCAAAAGTAAAACGGTAAAACATGCTGTCAGTATTATAGCATTCTTGCCAACGGTTTTCGTCAGGTCTCATTACAGGTAAGGTCCAAACAAATTGCACCCCGCTCCATTGCCAGTCTCCATTTGTTCCTGTAAATGCAGGAATTGTATCATGCAGTGCAGGCATATTACTATTATAATACGAGTTGGGAAGACCCGCATAGTTGTGAAAGTTTATCATCAAAGGTGGCTGATTTTGTTGCCAGTCCGGACGGGTCATATATCTCCAGTTTATCCCGTGGTCGCATGAATACTCAATATATCCGCCATCAAGCAATGAATCATTGTCAAATTTATGTTCAAAGAAAAGTAAGGTTGGATAAAAAAACCATTCCATGGGTTGCTTTACAATAAAGCTGCATTTTACACCAGTTGCATAGGGTAGCAGCGTATCAGTTACTAATCCATAGGGCGAAGTCGCACTGTCAAAAACAGTTTTATAACTATGGCCTTTGTCCCAGGTAGTGCATGTGTTGGTAGTGTCAATTACTATCAAAGCAGAATCTTCCGCTATGTTGAATGTGTCAAGATAAACTGCCGTGTAACACCACTGTTGGAATTCAGAAGGCAGAACACTACAAGGATAATATGTTTGCCCCCTCACATTTCCTTCCACCATCACAAAAAGAAAAGGTATAAGTTTTTTCATTATTAGAAGATTTAATTCATTGCCGAATTTACACCTTATTTCAATAGAAAGAATCAATGCTTTTAATCATCCCTTAATTTTTTGTTTATGTCCCTGAAATTGCTTTACATTTGCTCCCCTTTTAGGAAAAAAGCATTAAGAGTATCAATCAATAAATTAAGAATGAACGAATACGGAATTAAGAGTAAAGATGCCACCGTGGCGTCACTTGGGTTAAAAAATGTTGCTGTCGCTTACTGGAATCTGAACCCTGCCGAACTGGTGGAGGAAACCATCGTAACAGGTCAAGGCATGTTAACCGATACAGGCGCACTGGCGGTTGATACAGGAAAGTTCACCGGCCGTTCACCAAAAGATAAATTTATTGTTTGCGATGCCATTACCGAAAACTCGGTTTGGTGGGGCGATATCAACATCAAATTTACTCCCGAAAATTTTGACAAACTGTATGACAAAGTAACTTCATACCTGCAAGGCAAAGAAGTATATGTGCGCGACAGCTATGCCTGTGCAGACCCGGCTTATCGCCACAATATCCGTGTGGTTACTGAAACACCTTGGGCGAATCTTTTTGCCTACAATCTTTTCCTTCGCCCTACGTTTGAAGAAATACAAAACTTTGCTCCCGAGTGGACTATCATCTGCGCTCCTGGTTTTCACGCAAATCCAAAAACAGACGGAACACGCCAGGAAAACTTTGCGGTGCTTAACTTCACCAAAAAAGTAATCCTCATCGGAGGAACAGCCTACACAGGCGAAATCAAAAAAGGGATTTTCTCGGTGCTGAATTTTGTATTGCCGCACGATAGAAATGTATTGTCCATGCACTGCTCTGCCAACATCGGCAAAGAGGGTGATACTGCTGTTTTCTTTGGTCTTTCAGGAACAGGAAAAACAACTCTTTCAGCTGACCCCGAAAGAGGTTTGATTGGTGATGACGAACACGGTTGGGCAGAAAAAGAAGTCTTCAATTTTGAGGGCGGATGCTATGCAAAATGCGTTGACCTTTCACGCGAAAAAGAACCTCAGATTTTTGATGCTGTAAAGTTTGGTTCGTTGCTGGAAAATATTGAATTTTACGATAACACTTCTACTGTTGATTACAAGAACATTACCAAAACAGAGAACACCCGCGTAAGCTATCCTATTGATTTTATTGCCAACGCAGTGAAGCCATCAGTTGGCGGAATTCCTAAAAATATTTTCTTTCTTACGGCTGATGCTTTTGGTGTATTGCCTCCTATTTCAAAACTAACGGTTGGTCAGGCGATGTATCATTTTATCTCCGGCTACACTGCAAAAGTTGCGGGAACTGAAGTAGGTGTTACCGAACCGCAACTGACATTCTCGGCTTGCTTTGGTGCGGCTTTCCTGCCATTGCATCCTACAAAATATGCTGAATTGCTGGGCGAAAAACTGAAAAAGAACAAAGTAAATGTTTGGCTCATCAACACAGGTTGGTCAGGCGGAAGCTACGGAACAGGCGAACGTATAAAACTGAAATTCACCCGTGCTATGATTACTGCTGCTTTAAAAGGTGAACTTGAAAAAGTAGAATTTGAAAAACATTCAGTGTTTGGTTTGGCAATGCCTAAATCCTGCCCTAATGTGGATGCAGAAATTTTGAACCCGCGCAACACCTGGAAAGACAAAGCAGCTTATGATACAAAAGCTAATAGTCTTGCCGAGTCATTCGTGAAAAATTTCAGCAAATATGCAAGCGCTGCTAACGAAGAAATTCTTGCGGCCGCTCCGAAAACAACTGTTAATGCCTAACAGTAAATAATGAACTAAAAAAAACCTTCTCACATAACGGGAAGGTTTTTTTATTTTTGAGAAACCATGAACCTTTTTTATTGCCCTGAACTACTTAGCGGACAAACTATTCTTGACAAGGAAGAATCAGGACATGCAATTCGTGTGCTGCGCATGAAAGAAGGAGATGACTTAATTATTGTTGACGGGAAAGGCGGTTTCTACAAAGCAAAGATCAGCAATGCAAATCCTAATCAGTGCGGGTTTGAAATCATAGAGAAAAAAGAAAATTACGGCAAACGAAATTGCTACCTGCACATTGCCATTGCGCCCACCAAAAACTTCGACCGCACCGAATGGTTCCTTGAAAAAGCCACCGAAATAGGGATTGATGAGATCACGTTTCTCAACTGCGAAAAATCAGAACGCAGAGTTGTAAAATTGGAGCGTGCAGAAAAGATAGTAGT
>CAMDBK010000215.1 GCA_945889235.1 Chitinophaga pinensis | reverse complement strand
AATACTTCTACAAACAGATTGAATATCTTCTTCAGAATATTTCTCAGTGAAATAACCAACCTCAATTTGTTCCTCATCAACAGAAAAATCAAAAATTAATTCCGGTTCAAAGAAGTGAAGCAAAGGCATTTCTAATTGATCTGTATTTTTTGAAACTAATTTTTCAGTTTGATTTTTAAGATCGTAATTAAGAAAACCCATTAAAAAACCATTGTCTCTCTTGATGTAATTTTCCAGATTAGCAAACTCATTATCTCCTGAATTACCTTTCAATTCTGAAAACGCACCAATTCCGGCAATAAATTTAAAACCACTGTATCCGGGAATCTGATTTTTAAACTCATCTGTATTTAAAATACAAAAAGCACTTTTTTTAGCCGCCCAAATGAACAAACGGGAAACAAACTCATTTCTGTTAACCGGTAAAAACTTAATAAAACTTCTCATTAATCCTGTTTAGCAGGGCAAATGTAGGATTTCAATTTTTCGGGGAGGTAGAAAATATTCAACCAAATTTCTATCTTTACCACTGTAATAAAGAAATCTGCTTCATTGTTTCTTATCCTTTATTACTCGGGAACTATAAAAAACATGCTGTTTATCTATTAATTGCATCTGTTTAAGATAAAAATAATAAATTTGGAAACTTAATTATTTTAAAATTATGGTTCGCTATTTTAGATTATATACCCTATTTTTACATCATAAATAATGATATTTATAACCTTCAAAAAGGGTTGTCTATAAAAATGAAACTAATTTCTCAAAACATGAAGAAATTTTACATTAAATCAATATCTAAAAAGCAAGTTGTAACATACTCGTTTCTTATTGGGAGCACCTTCGTTTCATTGTTATCAAATGCCCAACCTTATTTGAATAATAATGGAGCAGGCGTGCATATAGCGACAGGCACATTCTTAAATATTGACGGCTCCTTTGAAAATCAAACAAGTGGAGTAATTACAAATAAAGGAACTTTAGAGGTTTCAGGAGATTGGGAGAATAATGACATAAATGGTGTTTTTGCTTCAAATGAAGGAATCGTTTTTTTAGATGGGGCTGCTCAAAACATCAAAGGAAGTGAAATTACTTTTTTCAACAATCTTACATTAGCCGGAACAAGCAACAAAACCCTGCAAATAGATACGAAAGTGGGTGGGGGATATGCTTCACCTGCAGGCATTTTATCTCTTACTGACAAAACACTTATATTGGGTATTCCCGGTTCACTCTCTGAGGCTCATAGTTTAGAAATTACAAACCCACTAACTACAGCAATAACATATAACGTTGCATTAGGTATTCCGCTTGGACATATAAAAAGTGAAACACAACCATCAACAACTTTGAGTGGAACAACAGGTCCTGGATATAGTCCTGTAAAATGGAATATAAGTAACAATTTTCCCGCAAACCCTACTATTTACAAAATACCCTTTACTAATGCAGCAGGTGAAGATCTTACCTTTACTTATGCAAAAACCACTGCTGGTACTGAAGATAGTCCAGGATCGGGTTATATGGGATTTGCCACTTACCCTTCAGATAATCCACAAAACCAACCTTGGCCTGAAGTACCTTCGGGCCCCCTTAATGTAAACCACATTGCTAATGATGCAGGTATTGCTAACCATTTCAATGTAATTGACCGCTTTTGGATTGTCACTCTATATAATAGCGGGTATACTTCAGCAGGAAGACCTAAAAGTAAAATGGTATTCAAATGGTCAGATACCGACTGGCTTAGTAACAATGGCGGAATTGTAGAAACAGATTTAAGACCTCAGCGATTTAATCCTTTTGGTTCTGGTTTGTGGGGCGACTGGCTATGGGGGCCTGAAATGAATGCAGGAAATATGCTCCCCACAATTAATCCTGGGGTTGATGGCACAGCTAATACATTGCAAATTTCAATAGCAAATGAATATGATTATTTTGAAGTCTGGACTTTAGTTGACGAAAGCAACCCGCTTCCAATTGAGTTGATACGTTTTGCAGCAGAATGTAACAACGGGCAGGTAGCAATTAACTGGACAACTGCTTCGGAAACCAACAATGATTTTTTCACTGTACAAAGAAGCCTTGACGGAACAACTTTTGAAGATGTAACTATAGTTGACGGAGCTGGAAACAGTAACAGCATTATTAATTACAGTTCTATTGATTACAGTCCGTTTGGCGGAACTTCTTACTACCGCTTAAAGCAAACAGATTTTGACGGGAATGTAAGATACTCAGACGTAGTTGCTGTAAGTTGTGCCGATGCTATTACAGACTTCAACCTTGTAAATGCATATGACCAGGGCAATGGAACTATGGCAGTAGTATTCAATGCAGGAAATAATGAACTTTATACTATTACTTTATTTGATGCCCGCGGAAGACAGGTTACAAATACTACCGGAAAAGCATACTCAGGCAAAAACCAGATTAGCATACCTGTTGGTGATTTAGCTACCGGCATTTACCTGATTAACCTTAGTAACGAATTCAAATCCTTTGGAAGAAGGGTTCTGTTGCACTAATTCAATTAGCAAAATTGAGTGTTGTTGTGTTTAAAAAGCCCCGCGAAATTCGCGGGGCTTTTTATTTTATGACTTTGCCATTCGGGCAATGGTAGTTACCCATAAAGGATGTGCATTGAGGCTTTCTACTAGCTGAAGTTTTTCTCCGCCGTTGCTTGTGAATATTTCTGAATATTCATGACCTATTTCTATAGTAGTTTCAAGGCAATCTGCTACAAATGCGGGAGAGAAGACCAGTAACTTCTTAATGCCTTCTTTGGCTTTTTGCTCAATTACTTTATCTGAAAAAGGTTTGAGCCATTTATTATCTAATCTTGACTGAAAAGAAACTGTGTATTTACTTTCTGGTATATTTAATTTTCCGGAAATTGCTCTTGCAGTTGCGAATGAAGAGGCTTTGTAGCAATAATAGTTTTCGTCTGATATTTCGTTTTCGCAATTGTGATCTGAGCAGGGTTTTGCATTGTCATAAACTTTATCGACCTGGCGAACGGGCAAGCCGTGAAAGCTGAAAATAACATGGTCGTATTCTGCGGGGTTGTATTGTTTTCCGCGCTCAACAAATGAATTGATGTAACCTTCATTATCATAGAACTGGCTTACGACTTTTAATTCGGGGATTACATACCACGTTGCGATTTTATTTAACACCAGTTCAAGCGTGGAGCCTGTACTGGATGACGCATATTGAGGGTACAAGGGAATTACAACTATTTTTTTGTAATTCTGTTTGCGCATTTTTTTTAATACAGTTTCGAGGGAGGGTTGCTGATAACGCATTGCTAATTCAACAACGTATTCATTTCCTAATTCCTGCTGAACTTTTTCTTGTAATTCAATTCCATAGGTGAGAAGAGGTGAACCTTTTTCTGTCCACAGCTGTTTGTAGATTTTAGCTGACTTTGGGGCGCGGAAAGGAACGATAATGAGGTTGACAAGCAATTTCCGGGCAAGCCATGGAATATCAATTACGCGGGGGTCGTTGAGAAACTGAAAGAGGTATTTGCGGACATTGGAAACCGAGGGGCTAAGGGGAGTGCCGAGGTTGATGAGGAGAACACCTGTTTTCATATAGGGTGGCGAAGGTATTGAAAATGATGCAAAATATTATGGCTTCTCGACTACGCTCGAAGTGACAGTGTTGATTTTGTTTATTATGGCTTCTCGACTACGCTCGAAGTGACAAATTCAGCTACTTTTGCAGAGATGAAAAATAAAACTGTGATTATTACCGGTGCAAGTTCAGGTATAGGAAAAGCATGTGCCGAAGTATTTTTAAAACGTGGAGCTAACGTTGTTATTTCGGGCAGAAACAGCGACAACCTGGAAAAGGCTGCGACTGAACTGAGAAAGACTGGCGGTCAGGTTTTGACTGTTGCAGGTGATGTAAGCAGGGAGAATGATTGCAAAGTATTGATTGAAAAAACGGTGGAAACTTTCGGGGGAATTGATGTGTTAATTAATAACGCTGGTATTTCTATGCGGGCACTTTTTGCGGGGCTTAACCTTGATGTGATGCGTAAGCTGATGGATATTAATTTTTGGGGAACGGTGTATTGCACAAAATATGCTTTGCCTTATTTGTTGAAAGCAAAAGGTTCGGTGGTGGGGGTTTCGTCTATTGCGGGATATAATGGTTTGCCGGGGAGAACGGGATATTCTGCTTCTAAATTTGCGATGCAGGGTTTTTTGGATGCGCTGCGGATTGAGAACCTGAAAACGGGTTTGCATGTATTGGTTGCTTGTCCGGGGTACACAGCTTCAAATGTGCGCAATGCTGCGCTGGTGGCTGACGGAAGTACACAGGGGGAAAGTCCGAGGGATGAAGGAAAGATGATGACGGCTGAGCAAGTTGCGGAAGAAATTGTGAGCGCTGTTATGAAACGTAAACGTACAATTGTATTGACTGCACAGGGGAAACTGGCGGTGTGGCTGAATAAAATTTTTCCTGCTCTAACGGATAGACTGGTGTTTAATGCGGTGGCGAAGGAAGGGGATATAAAATCAAGGTAATCGGTTATCAGTTATCGGTTATCAGTAATCAGGTTTTTCATATTGTATGTTGGTTTTTTTGATTGGGTATATGGGCAGCGGAAAAAGTACTGCCGGTAAGAAGCTGGCGAAGTTGCTGGGATATGGTTTTGCTGATTTGGATGGGCATATTGAGATGCGCAGCGGAAGAAGGATTGCTGATATTTTTGCGGTGGATGGTGAGGAGGGTTTTAGAAAGTATGAGCGGTTGTATCTTGAGAAATTGTGCAAATTAGATAATCATGTGATTGCTACGGGCGGTGGAACGCCATGCTTTGGGAAGAATATAGAACTGATGAAGAGTGCCGGCAAGGTGGTGTATATTAAAATGCCTGTGGCTGCACTGGCTAAACGGCTTTCGCAAAGTGAAAATGAACGGCCTCTTTTAAAAAATACAGGGAATAAAAGCCTTGAGAAGTTTATTGAAGAGCATTTGGAGCAACGCGAAAAGTTTTACTCACAGGCTGATGTGGTGGTAAACGGGGTTAGTCTGGATGTGAAGGGGTTGGCGGAGGTTGTTCTTTCTACTCAATAAAAACCCCTTCATTTTTACCGCCAAATACAACGCTTACATGCTCCTGCAACGTTGTAGAGAGTTCCATACCTACATAGTCAACTTTTACGGGAAAGCGTTTGTGGTCGCGGTCAACGAGTACAGCAATGCGCAGGGCTTTAAGATTTACCTGCAAAATGTGGCGAATGGAATACATCAGCGTTTTTCCGGAGTTTAACACATCATCAACAACTATTACTACTTTATTTTCTATTTCATTTTCTGAAATGGAAATATCTATTTTGTTTTCAGCAGGGTTTTCTTTGTTGATAGTAACATTTACAAGTTTCACTTTCAGTGGTGAAATTTTTTCAACCGCTTTTGCCAGTCGTTCAGCAAGGTTTTGTCCGTTGCCTGCAATTCC
>CAMDBK010000214.1 GCA_945889235.1 Chitinophaga pinensis | reverse complement strand
GCCATTTGTGCAATACACCAATCATCATAGGCATATTCCAGTGTGCGCGAAACACTTTGTCCATCGTCCATGTATTTGATATAACCGTTTGCCTTATAGCCTTTCAATGCATTCTTGTCTTCCATGGCAGAAAACTTCATGGCTTCATACGCTTTGTTTGCATCAAAACTGGTTACTCCTTTTGAATAAGCTTCCCAGATTACGGGCACAGCGTGATAACCAATCATGCACCATGTTTCGCAGCTTGAAAGTTCCCACACCGGCAGGCGACCGCCTTCTTCAAATTCTTTTATAAATGTGTTTATAAAATCTGATGTCCTTTTCTTATCAATCAGTGTTAACAATGGATGCAGCGCTCGATAAGTATCCCATAACGAGAATACAGTGTGATACGTGAAGTCCTTTGTTTCATGAATTTCAAAATCGCGTCCGCGGTATTTTCCATCAACATCCTGATAAACATTGGGTGCAATCATGCAATGATACAGTGCAGTATAGAAGGTGCGCATCACATGTTCATCTTTCGCTTCAATTTCAATTCTGCTGAGTTCTTTGTTCCATGCGGATTTTGCATCACTCTTCAGTTTCTCTAAATCAAATCCTGTTTGTTCAGCTTCTAAATTTTTCCGTGCGCCCTCAACACTAACTGCCGACATACCAATCTTTGCATAAATAACTTCTCCTTCTTCCGTTTCAAAGCTTACTGATGCTTTCAACGAACCCAACGTTTGTGAACAAACAAAGGGTTTTGAAAACTGAATCACGAAATATAAAATCTGGTTATTAGCCCAATTATCACTTACACGCTTGCCGGTAATTTCGGTATTGCCGTTAATAGTAATATCGCTTTCTTTCACTCTGTCACGGTGTGTTAAATCCAAAATCACATTCGCAGATGTTGATTTCGGAAAAGTGTATTTGTGCAAGCCACTGCGGATTGTAGCAGCCAGCTCTACTTTTATGTTGCTTTTATCCAGAACAACTGAATAATATCCGGCACTTGCTTTCTCATTTTCCTTTTTAAAAAGTGATGAATATTTTTTATTGCTTAATTGCGGTTTTCCGGTAGTAGGCATCAGCAAAATATCACCATAATCCGATGCGCCCGTTCCACTCAGGTGCGTGTGTGAAAAGCCATAAATCTTATTGTCTGAATTATGATAGCCCGAGCAACCATCCCATCCGCTAAGACGGGTATCCGGACTAAGCTGCATCATTCCAAATGGAACCGTAACGCCCGGGAAAGTATGCCCATGCCCGCCTGTTCCTATAAAAGGATCAACGTATTGTGTGTAATCTTTGGTTTGTGCAAAAAGTGATGAACTGCAAAAAACCAAGAGGCTGATTTTTAATAAATTTTTTCTCATAACAAGGGATGTTTATTTGTTGCGGTAAATGTATTCATCTTCTCTGAAATGCAATAACCGTGTCGTTAATCGAAAGTTTGGAACAGAATATTTCATTAGCCCGTTAAGGTGTGTAATTAATTATATTACTAATGAAAACTAAAGACAAAAACATGAAGCCAAATAATATCTCAGGACTCTCAGCATCGGACTGGAAAACCATTCGCGAAATCAAAGTTCTTATGACCATGACTCTTGAAGAACTGATGACAGTAGAAGTGAGAGGAATTCCCTTGAAAGGATAACAAGTGGCTGTTACCCTCTCCTTCGGAGAGGGCAGGGTGAGGCTCTTACTGTTTCAGCAATTCAATGATGTCATCATAAATGATTTCATCTCCCGGGCGCTTCGCATTTTCATCAGCAATATTTCCTGATTTATCAATCAGCATATAGCGTGGAATGCTGCTAATCTTAAAAAATTTACAGGCTTCTGAACTCCAATTGCCGGGTGAAATGGTATGAAAACCATGAATCTCTAATTTCTCAATTGCATTTCTCCACGATTCTTCATTTTCATCAATAGAGATATAGAGAAAAACAATTTTCTTTTTTTCTTTTTCTGTGAATTTTTCTTTCAATGCTTTCGCAAACGGAAATTGCTGACGACAAGGTCCGCACCAGCTTGCCCAGAAATCAATGTAAACTACTTTGCCTTTAAAATCATCAAGAGAAACAGTTTTGCCTTCCAGCGTTTTTGCTGTAAAACCGACAGGAACCGGTTTTTGTCCGGCAATTATTGTCGCAGATTTCTTATCCTCTTTTTTTACTTCTGCATTGATAAATTCTCCGCAACGTTCATTTACCAGCGAAGAATAAAATCCTTGTTTGTCTTCAGCAGCAAGTACATTGTAAATTCTTTTCAAAGTTGCTTGCGGAATTTTCCCGCAATTTTCTAAAAGAAATTTAGCAAGAAAATAAGCGAATGCTTTCGTTTCAAAAAAATCTCTTGCTGCTTTGTATTTAGCTTCAAGCGATTGTCCCTGGTCAACAAATTTGTTGAAGCCATTATTTTTTGATGCTGAATAAATGGTGTAGTAATAAACAAACATGCGGTAGTATCTGCCTTTGAGGGCAGTAGGATTTTTACCATCTTCAGGAGTAATTTCAGTGAGCATAATTTCGGGTAATGCACCAACCACCGTATTAGCGCTGTTATTTCCTCGCACAATTGGAAATGCAACCAAGCTGCCCAAATAATTATATCGAATTAAATTCTCGACAAATTGATTGAAAGCAGGAGAGAACTTTTCTTTGCCTTTGTAATTAGTGTAAAAATCTTTTTGTTTTTTTCTGCTGTTGTAAAGTGCTATTTCAAATTCATCAACGCTGGTTGCATCCAAAATGTTTTTTCTTGTTTGTGCTGTATCGTATTCGTTTTTAAAAGTGTTGTAAAACTCAAAAAGGAATTGGTTGTGTACATCGCCTTTGCCTTTAAACGTTGTGCCTTTGTTGATAGTACCAACAACGAATTCAACAGAAAAATCATCACCGGGCTCAATAAATAATTGCAGCGCTTCATCATTACATTGCAGTTCCCACGGGCCGGGTCTGGTGATTTGAAATTCATAAGAAAAATCACTTCCATCTAATAAAACTTCTTTCAGCTCAGGCTTTATGTTCAGGTAATTGGTGTCCTGTTTGAACATGATGCTTTGCGGAGGAACACCTTTTACAATGCCTGAAATTTTTACTGCTTGCTGCCCATTTGATTCACCACTAAGAACACTCAGGACACTAAGAAACATTAAGAACTTAGTGGACCTTAGTGATCTTAGTGCCTTAGTGGTAAAGTTTATTCTCATCATCCTAAAACAGTTTTTGTAATTTGTTTAAATCCTTCTTCTGTGTTCCAGATTTTTTCAATCTCAGGAATTTTCATCACCTGCTGCATAACAGCGTCCTGTTGTTTTCCTTCGTTCCATGCAGTTGAATATGGAATATCACTGAACGTTACCATGCTGTAAAGCGGCAGCCACTTCTCAGGAAATTCGGCAGCAAGTTTTGCTTCTATCTTTTTGCGTAACACAAATTTTTCATCTGCTACTAAATCACGCATTTCAATAAAATTCTGCAACGCAAGTTCTGCAATGGCATCACTGTTGGGTTTTCGCGAGGTCTCAAATGTTTTGAAAATTGTTTCCCAATCATTTTCCTGCTGCATGATTTGTTCCAATACTGTGCAATCTTCAAAGCCGCAATTCATCCCTTGTCCGTAAAACGGAACAATAGCATGTGATGCATCACCCAGAATTAAAGCCTTGTCTTTATAGCTCCAGGGAAAACAGCGCACAATCACCAAAGAAGAGGTAGGATTATGAAAATAATCATGCTCCAAAGTTGGCATCAGTTCCACTGCATCAGGAAAAGTTTTGTTGAAAAAACTGAGCATCTTTTCTTTTGTATCGAGCGAAGAAAAAGAATACTCGCCTTCAAACGGGAAGAATAAAGTGCATGTAAAACTACCGTCAAAGTTGGGAAGAGCAATGAGCATAAACTTACCGCGAGGCCAGATGTGCAGCGCGTTTTTCTCCATGCGCCAGCCACCGTTTTCAGCAGGTGGAATGTTTAATTCCTTGTAACCTTCTTTCAGATAATCCTGTGAATAATCAAAGCGGTCGGTAAACATGAGACGGTGACGCACTTCTGAAAAAGCTCCGTCAGTCCCGAAAATCATATCGGAATTATTTTTTGTTGTGTTTCCTTTTTCATCAGCAAAAGTTGCTGTTGCTTTTTCAAGGTCAACATCAACGCAACGATGATTGAAAAAAATCTTTGTGTTGTTTTGCGCTTCTGCCAGATCCATCAGCTTCTTGTTCAACTCACCACGCGATACGGAATAAATCGCCTGCCCCTCTTTTCCGTAAGGCTGGAAATTTGTTTTACCCTGTATATCATGTATGATTCTTCCGTGCATAGGAATTGCAATCTTGCGGATTTCATCTGCAATGCCAACACCTTCCAGACCTTTCCATCCACGATCACTCAATGCAAGATTGATGCTGCGTCCTGTCTCGCCTAAGGCAAGACGCATATCAGGTCTGCGTTCAAAGATATTAACGCTATGCCCTTTTTTTGCAAGATAAATTGAAAGCAACGAACCGACTAATCCTGCACCAACTACTGTTATATTTTTCATAAGAATAATTGCTGCGAAATTAAAAAAGAAAAGGCTGTCTTTCGGGACAGCCTTTTCTTTTAACAAACTGAAAAATTATTTTATAACAACTTTTCTGTTATCGATTCCGCTTTCTGAAACAATCTGCAACATATAACTACCTACAGCAAATTGAGAAATGTTCAATTGCTTAGTGTAATTTCCGCTGAACTGATTCAGTTTTTCATTGAATACTAACTGACCACTGCTGTTCATCAGTTTCACTTCAACATTATCAGTTTTAACCATATTGAAAACAATGTTCAATACATCGTTTGCAGGGTTAGGATAGATATTCACGTTATTCACAGCCGTATTGTTGTCAATACCTGTGGTTAGAATTGTAACGGTTTGAGTAGTACAATTCACACAACCTAAATTATCAGTTACACAAAGCTGAACCGTATAATTATTTGGTGAGGCATAAGTATGTGAAATTGTTTGACCACTTCCAGGGGCTGTTAAATCACCAAAATCCCATGCATAGCTATAGTTTGGTGTTCCACCTGTTGCTGATCCTGTGAAGTTTACAGTAGGATCACTTTGAGTAAACGTAAATGATGCAGTTGGATTTTGGTTAACAGTAACTACTACTGGTGCTGATGTCAGTGGTCCGCAACCATTAGGGTCAGGAACTGTAACTGTATAGCTTCCGCCTGTGGTTGGAGTAATCGCCTGTGTTGTTCCACCGCCAGGTGACCATGCATAACCTGAACCGCTAGTTGATGTAAGCGTAACGCTTCCGCCAGAACAGAATGTAGTTGTTCCGCCCGCAGTAATTACAGGAGCAGTTGTAGTCATAGTCAACGTTGCCCAATACTGATTGTAAAGACCTCCTGAGCAAACATAATAATTGAAATCATTTGGTGCCATGAATGCAGCATACGTTCCGGGAGTTAATGCTGCCGAAGCGCTTGCAGTTGTGCAA
>CAMDBK010000213.1 GCA_945889235.1 Chitinophaga pinensis | reverse complement strand
TGCGCCACAACATTTGGTTTTATGCGGCCGTCAAATGAATAACCTTTTCCGCTGAAAGTTGCATACGCACCAGTTGCATCTACTGCGCCAATTGCCAACACGCTGTCTGCGTCTGATGGCGCACTGATATGAAACCATGAAGATGTTCCTTCATTACCTGCACTGTTCACAACCGCCATGCCTTTTGAGGCCGCTATGTCAGCAGCGCGTGTTACAGGCGTGGTGTTTCCATCCAAATCTGCATATGTATGGCTCAACGATGGAAATGAAGGGAAATCAGTATAGCCAAGCGAAGAATTAATTACATCAGCTCCTGCACTGTCGGCATACTCGGCAGCAGAAGCCCAGTTATATTCTTCAATCAGGTATTCACTTGCCGCATCTTCAGAACGCAGTAAAATATAAGAAGCTTTGGGAGCAGTACCAATTAATTGTCCCGGACTATTTGCAGCCATAGTGGAAAGCACCATGGTTCCATGTGTGCTGCCACCGTATACATTCAGGTCGCCATCTACAAAATCGCGGGTGGCAATAATTCTGTTTTCGTTGCGCAAACTATCGAACACGGTAAGAATATCGGCATTGAAAAAGCCGGCATCAATAATGGCTATTATCATTCCCTGTCCGCGGAAACCCGCTTCGTGCAGGGGAATACCACCAATCATATCAATCTGATTTAACCCCATTCCGTAATCAGCATTATTGATTTTGGGTGTTGCAGTTATATCTTTATTAAAAGTTTCAGTCTCTATTTCAAACTTGTTTTTAGCAGTGCCCACAGGCTGTTGCGAAAGCGCAACCGAATTCACATGCACCACAAAAGGCAAGGCATTGATGGCATTAATCTGTGCAGAATCACTTGAAAGTATTGTAACCGAATTATGCCACTTGCTGCTGTTAAGAACCTGCGCACCTGTGGCAGCAACGGCATCCACATAGTTCTGATTTACCGGAATATCATTTTCAACAATGGAAATATTCTGATTTATTCTCCGCTGAATTGAACGCTGTGAAAGAAACTGTTCAGGTGCATTGACACTGAAAGGACTTGAATTCTTATCCGTAAACTGAACCCAGTAGCGTGAGGGAGAAATCTGAGCGAAAGAAATAGAAGCAAGAAACAAGAAGCAGGAAGCAAGAAAAACGCGTTTACTCATAACCGCTTTGCATGTAATGGTATTTATATGCCGGACCAAATTCTCTTTTAAAATCTATCTCATTTGAATCAGGCTGACTATTTATGAAATAATAGTTCTTATAAATGAGGCCTATATCTTTTGCATATACTTCTAAGGAATAAATATTTTCACCTGCAACAACTTGCCTGTTAATCTGTAAAACGGTTACAGTTGAATCAAAACTAATTCCTGTTACAGTATCAGTAAATGGTTCATGAACTTTCATAAACATATAATCAATTCCAAAATCTTCTTCTGTGTTAAAAGCATTTCCATTCCAGGTATCCTCATTTTGAATTGGGAAAATAAGTTTCACATATTTAATGTTTTCCTCAACTTTTTCAGCACGTAATGAAGTAAGATTTGCAAACCATACATCACTGATATCACTGAAAACAAAAGGTGATGAATCCAAATCGTGCTTAAAACGTTCTATACGTTGTGTTGGTCTTCCTGTTGTATCAAGAAATTTAGACTCAATACGCTCTTTCAATTTGAAAAGAAAAGTGTCTTTCCTATTGAAAACATCATCAGTCCAAATAGAATCAACGCGGTAAATAACATAATGTCCCACAGAATCAGGGAAATATTCATATCCCATGAAAGGAGGAGTTTGCACTTCTTCTTTACAGGAAACAATATTTACAATAAGAATAAAAAATAAAAATACTTTGCTGAACAGCTTCATTAATGCGTGAATTCTGTGCACTAAATTAGGAATTATTTGATAAAGCCACCGCCAAGCAAATCGTTGCCTTCATAAAACACAGCGCTTTGTCCGGGTGCAATGGCGCTTACATTGTCGTAAAATTCCACTTTCAGAAATTCGCCTTCTTTGTTCAACCGGCTCATCATTCCTTTGTCCTTATAACGGATTTTTGTCAATGCTTCAAAGCCTTCAGACAATTCAGCATATTTTATCATGTTCACCTTTTTGACAAGCATCTCACGTTTTTCGAGATCTTCTTTATCACCCAATACAACCGTGTTGGTTTCGGGTTGTATTTCGGTAACATACAACGGATGCCCGACAGCAATCTCTAGTCCTTTGCGCTGACCGATGGTATAAAAAGGATAACCTTCATGTTTGCCCAACACCTTGCCATCGCGGTTAATAAAATTACCGCCTTTCACTCTATCCTCTAATCCCGGATCTTTGCGTTTCAGAAAACCGCGGTAATCATTATCAGGCACAAAACAAATCTCGTAACTCTCGCTTTTCTTTGCCAGTTCTGTGTATCCGCTGTCCAATGCCAACTGACGTATTTCAGATTTATGATATTTACCTAACGGAAAAATAGTTCGTGCCAGACTTTCCTGACTTAAACCCCACAATACATAACTCTGATCTTTGGTTTCATCTAATCCTTTTGAAACAACATAGCGCCCGTTCTCTTGCCTTACCTGTGCGTAGTGACCGGTGGCAATGTATTTACAACCGAGTTTATCAGCACGCTTCAAAAGCGCATCCCACTTGATGTGTGTATTACAAAGCACACAGGGATTTGGAGTTCTGCCTGCAAGATATTCTTCAACAAAATTGTCAATAATAAAATCACCAAACTCAGCTCGGATGTCAAGAATATAATGAGGAAAGCCACAATTCACTGCAAGCTGACGTGCATCATTTATATCATCTAAACTGCAACAACCGGTAGTACGTTTACTTCCTCCTGAAGTAGCGTAATCCCATGTTTTCATGGTAATGCCAATTACTTCGTAGCCTTCGTTGTGCAGCATCAACGCCACAACAGAGCTATCCAACCCGCCACTCATTGCCACTAAAACTTTTTCTTTTGCCATTTAATTTTGCAAAATTCCTTGTTTGTAAAATTCTTTCTTCGCTATACTTCCATCGGGATTGTAATTGGTGACTTCGCCATCCAACTGGTCGTTCACATATTTCCCTGTTCTTTTAAGTACTTGTCCTTCCAGGTATTCTTCCCATTCATCGGCCGCACTATTCTCACCTTTAATTAATTTCTTTTTCCATTCGCCTGCTTCATACCATTCATTGAAAATTCCACTTTTCTTACCGCTGGCATAATTAACACTCGACTTGGGAATATTGTTTTTGTAAAATTCTTCCTTCTTACCATTCATCATTTGTTCAGAAAACAAATTTCCATCTCTGTATTTTTCAATTTTCTCAATCGTTCCTGTGCTTGTGTAATAATACCAGATACCCGCTTTTTTGTCTTCTTTATATTTTCCTTCAATATAAGGCTTGCCTTCGTCATTGAAAATCTTGTAATCACCTTCAAGTTTTCCATTCAGGTAAAATGCATCCTGACGCGGTTTTCCGTCTTCATAATATTTTTTCCATACACCTTCTTTTACTCCGTTTTTCCAGTTTATTTCTTCCACTAATTGTCCGTTAGCAAACCAAGTTTTAAACGTTCCGGTCTCTTTTCCTTTGTTGTAAAACTCTTCACCTATCAGCTTTTCCTCTTCGTTGTAATACTTCCAAAGACTGTCTTTTTTCTGCTCTGAATATAGCCCGGCAGCTTCTAATTTTCCGTTGGTATAATAAATATGTGTGGCAGCCGATTTACCTTTATTAAAATAATTGGCAGTCATTTTCTGTTGCCCTGTTTCATAGTAATGACGGAATAAACCAACGGGAACATTATCTTTAAACTCACCTTCATATTTCAACTTTCCATTCTCGTGATAGGTTTTCCACAGGCCTTGCTTCAGACCTTTATCATCAGTTTTATTTGGTTGTGAATTTGCGGAAAAAGCAACTGTCACCAATAACAACGAAACGAATGTATTTTTAATCCTGTTCATAATTTTAAGCCTGCAAAGATAGGGGTTTAATTGCTCTCAGCATTTCGCGTTTTCCGGGTGGTCCGATAATTCTTTCAACCTGAAATCCTGCGGCTTGTAAATTTCTTCTCACTTGTCCTTTTGCTGAATAGGTAACAAGAGTTCCGCCTTGTTCCATCGTATTATAAAGTTGCTTAAAAATCTCTTCTGTCCATAATTCAGGTTGAGCAGTATATGCAAATGCATCAAAGAACACAAGGTGATAGTTGTAATCGTGATTTAGCATCTGAAGTTGAGTATTCACTTTTCTTATTGTAAATTTTGTTGAGATATTGCAAAATACGTTCCATTCACATTCATGCATTTCCAGAAAATTACTTTTATTGTTTTCTGCGTCAAGCAATTCAGTATAATTAAGCGAAGAATAAATCTCTTCCTTCAAAGGGTATTGCTCAACTGCGGTGTATTCAACATTCACATTCTTGTCTTGCATTTCAAGAAAAGTCAAGAACGCATTCAATCCTGTTCCGAATCCCATTTCAAAAATCCGCAACGTTTCTGCCTCACCCCTAACCCCTATCGAAGAGAGAGGGGAACTTTGAAAAAAATACTGCAATCCGCTTATTATAAAAACATGTTGCGACTCTTGAATGGCTCCATGTTTGGAATGGTAGTCAGCATTAAATTTATCGGAGTAAACGGAGTGCGAACCGTCTGAGGTGGTGATAAGTTTCACGGTTTCGCTAATCGTATCTTTTCCAGAATATCAAATACAGCCGGACAAACCGAAGCATTTTTCAATGTCAAATCAAAAAGCTGCTGAACTCTTTTTCTGTCGGTATGCGGATACTCGCTGCAGGCAGTTGGGCGACTGTCATACACACTGCAGTAATTATCATCACCCAAAAACGGACAAGGAGTTGAATTCAAAACATAATCATTTTCTTCATCAATGTGCAGGTATTGCTCAATAAATTCAGAAGGACGAATGCGAAAATGTTTTGCCAGGCGCTCAATATCGCGCTGATAAAATATAGGGCTGGTGGTTTTGCAACAGTTGGCACATTGCAGACAATCAATTTTCTCAAAAGCCTCATCGTGCAGGCGGTGAAAAAGTTTATCCACATCACTTGCATTTTTCTTTTTCAAACCGGTGAGAAGTTTTTTATGTTGCTCTTTCCACCTTGAAGCAGTTTGTCTTAGTTGGTTGATATTTACCACAGATGCACAGATTAATGCAAATTTTCAGTTCTCAATATTCTGTTCCGTTTCCTGTTGACTTCCTTCATCATTAACTTCCAAAATATCTATTGATTCAATTTCATGAACTGTATCTGATCCAGTTATCTGTTCATCTATTTCGGGAGCGCCAATTCTAACAAGTTGTTGTTTTAATTTACGCCTGTATTCTTCCTGCAGCCATGAAACATAACTCTCCGAAGCCTTGCCCAGGCAGCGGGTGTAAACCCTTACACGAAAATCAATTTCTTCTTTCAAAAGCTGCGACAGTTCCAGCGCTTCATCAATTCCTGAACTGTTTT
>CAMDBK010000212.1 GCA_945889235.1 Chitinophaga pinensis | reverse complement strand
TCTCGTCTCTTTCGTTTTCAGCATATTCTACAAGATTTTCCACATAGGAACTAAGTGAAAGTTTTAGCGCTTGGGCTTTTTTGCCAAGATTATATTTAAGAGCGGGACTACACTTGAAGCCAAGTGTCAGTTTTTTTCCGTTAAAATTTATGTCTGTCAGGTTTAGTGCTTTTGGGTTTGAGTTTTGGTTGTTCATTTTTTTAAATTTAATTTGGGTTAATCTGTTTTAATCTGTTAAAAGTTAGTAGTTTAAGTAGTAGTTGAATTTCAATTTTTGTTTGTCTGCATATTGGTTATTGTTATTCCAAGTGTTGAACTCAGATGTGAATTTTTTATAGGGGTAACTAATGCAGTTGGTTTTGATTTCCGATAAGGGCATTAGCGTTGAAATAAATGTCTCTGCTTCTGATTGGTTAATCCCCATTCTGTTAAATATACAACACAGATTAAAAATGTAATTATGAATATTTCCTGTTGAGAGACGACACGACTTTTTTTCAAGTATTTTAAGCGCTACATCTATTTTGTTTTCCGATATAACATTATTGTAATTATTATTCCATATTGACGGCTGATTTATTCCTTTTTTTAAAGGCTGGTTCACCTCTGTAAATGGCAACGGAGTCGTATTGTCATTTAAATAGAAAGATTGGTCAGGCGCGATAAATCGTAATCGATTAATGTTTTTTGTGTGTGTGTCAAATACTGACAGACATCCGTTATTGTCGAGCCACTTTGCAAAAAAATCAAAATAAGATGTATGCTGTTCCGGGTTTGAGATATGAACAATGATAAAAATACCATCGCCTCTGCAACTATCTCCGCAGTATGCAACATAAGGTTCTAATTGCACTTTTTGCTTTAAATCCTTTAAGTTTACCTGATGGTTTTTTAGGTCAAGGTCAAGGCATAGTAAACTTGTTCTGTAAATCTCATTTTTACTATCCCTGCTCCCTTTACCATCTTTTTCAAAATACCCTGATATGGTGAAACAAGGCAGCATATTTTTTTTATAATCTGCTTGTTTCTCATTTGGCAAATCTCTTAGCGTTTTAATTAGATTGATGTGTTTTTCCGATGTGTGCATTTCAGTCAGTATTTTTCTAAGATTCTGTTTTGTTCCGTAGTAATCTGACTCAGCATTGGCTTTTGCTTGAGGGAAATAGTTCACATATTGATTTAGAATACTCATTTTGTTAAATTATTTGACAGTTCTTATTAACGATTTAAACGAATTATCTTGTTGGGAAAGGGGTTCAGCCGATTTTGTTGCAAGAGTTTTTACGAAAAAAGCAGAATTGATTTCCCCCCTTATTTCGTTTTTGTCATCCATATAATTAAGCTGAGTTAACATAGGTAAGTGGCTTTTTTAGTTTGATTCGTTTATTAAGAAGAATGTGGTTGGTCTGCCACCTGATTTTTCCTGATATTTTCTAATTTTATTAAACTTTAGTAATCCTGAAATTGCTTGGTCGATATCACTTTTTGAAATGTTATTCGCAAATAATTTGTGGATTTCTGTTGCTGATAATTTCTTGCATTCAAGCAGCTTTGTATAAATAACATTAGCTGTTCTATCACCGAATTTATCACCGAAGATGTATTCAATCGATTCTGCACAATAGTTCCAGACAGCTACGGCAGCTCGCAGATGTTCTGCTTTGATATAGGGTGAGCAATCCAAAATCGCATAAATTAAGGAGAGACGGATAACTTGAGCTTCAGCTCTACTTGAAATTGAGCCAAGTAGCCCGTATCTTTCAATTGAAAGTTCTTCATAAATTTTTCTCCATTCTTCTTTTGCGTCATAATCCATTGTTATTGACCTTTCTTCTAATCCAAAAAGAACTGAATCTTCTAACTTTAAGTCTCTTATGCTTTCCCAATCAATTTGACCTCCGAAAGGCAATAGTTTTCCTCGTTTTACATAAACCCAGAGGAAGCGATTCGCATAGCCATTTGCGGCATCAACACCCGACATCATTTTTAAAATTTCATAATTGGTAATGTGGGCTAAAACGCTGATGTGTGAATTGGTAGAAACAATTGGATCGTTCTTGGTTAATGTGCATAAATCACCGCTATCCCAGGCATCCCGAATTGTTGTAGAAAGCGTATTTCCTGTTCTGTTTGCTACCGTTAAAGTGGCAGCAAATTCTGTCTCAATAATTAATATTCTTTTATCTTCTATCCCATTGTCGGCAATAATTTCTTCTCCATTTTTATTGAGTTTTTTAACTGCGTCCCTAACAGCATATTTTAGTCCTTCGCCTGAAGCAAGTCCAGATTTTATATTTTGCTTAGTCCATTGTTCATCTATTAGGCTCAAGATTTTTTTTGAAATAGCCCAACTTGTTCCTTTTCGTGCTTTTGAAGATGCACCAACTATAACAGCGAACAAGTTTGGGTAATGTCGTGTGGCTTCTACTTCGTAATAAGCATTTCTGCCTACCATATTACCGAAGGCAACAAGGAAGGTAACAAGCATTGCCATAGAATCGGCTTCTGTATCCTTTGCTATGTATTTAAATACACCTGTCTTTCCTTGAAATGCGTCATTGCTTGGAATAGGAGGAGGTAAGGGATTTGAGTAATCCATCTCACCAACAACTTCTATTTTTCTCGTTGTTTCTGTCATTGAAACATAGTCGTTTTCAGGATTCATCATTATTTATTTTGATTATTGGTATGCATTATTTTTTTATTGCCGTTCAATAACCTTTTAATAGAATCAAGCGAGTAATAGGTACTACCGCCTATTTTTGAAAATTGAATTTTCCCTTCCTTTCGTAATTTCCAAAGAGCAGTTGTTTTCTTTCGCAAGAGGTTCTGCGTTGTCTTTTCATCTAACCACTCAGGGAGTTGGTTAGGAATTAATGTTTGGGATGATACTGCTTGCAGGACTGCATTCAGTTTGTCCGTTAAATCCTTGATATTGGATTGTGCGAATTGTGCTGAATTGTCAGCATCGGTTTCATTGTGGTTTTTTTCGTTTTGCATTGCGTTGTTTTTTTACAACGCAAATATTCAGAAGGAATTGAAAAAAAAGGAATGGCCAATTTTCCCGAATTTTCAGGAAAATTTACCTATAAAATTATTTGTAAGATTTTAAACCAGCAAATCCTTTAAATGTGTCCACTCTATATTGGTAATATGAACGAGTATCTGTTCTGCTACTCTTAATATCGTCTTCTGTTTTAAAACTATAATTAGGTTTTATAGCAGGAAGAATATCATATAATAGATTCATTTTTGCAGAGTCCATAGGGTTGTAATTACCATCTTCTATTTCTTTCTTTAGTAATATATTTTCAATTAAACGTGGAAATAATATATTTTCAATTTCTGCATAAGTATTATAATCTGGTGAGCCATCAAGAATTTTGAGAAATGTTTCTTCAATGGATTGTTTGGTGTCAAATTCTGATGAGTAATCCTTGACAAGATTTTCAACTATAAGTTTATAAGGCATATAAAAATGATTATCCTTTAGCCTTTTTATATTGGAAGCAAATGATAAATTATCTTTTTCATTTTTAGGTGCGTCTTTCAGAGCTTCTTTTATAATGAAATACAAAGTATTTGATGACTTTTTCTCATTTATTGTGGGAAATAAATTTCTGACATAGAATGAAAGTATTCTTAGGTCATATAAAAGGTCGATTATCTTAATTGTGGTGTATTTATCAAAAAGTAAAACTCGTTTATCATTTTCAATCTTTAAGAAGATGTCGTGAATTTTGTGAATATTTAAATTTAGTATAGGTTCTTCACTATTGCAAAGGTATTTTGATTGACATTCTAATTGATACGCTGCCCATATATCTTTATCAGTAAAACTTTCCTGCCCTCTAATTTCTTCCAATTTTGCATATGCAATTTTTGCTGTTTCCATTTTATTTTTTGCAAATTCGGTGTAGTCTTTTACAATGATAATTTTTGCGGCTACTATGGGTTTCATCATATCGGGTTACATTATGTATAATATTTTTGAGTTAAGACTATTCCCCCTCAACTTATGCTTCAAGTTTATCAGCAATCTTCTGCAAATATTGATTTGAAATCTTTGCATAAATCTGAGTAGTTTTTATGTTGGTATGACCAAGCCATTTAGAAACTGCTTCAATCGGCACTTCATTGCTTAACAATATAGTCGTAGCACACGAATGGCGGGCAACGTGATGGTGCAATTTCTTCTCAATCCCCACCATCTCTCCAATAACTTTTAAATAAGCATTGGTCTTTTGATTTGATATTTTCGGAAGCACTTTGTTGAAAAGCAACCGCTCAGGACTGCCCTCATACTTATCAATAATACTTATCGCAGGTTTAAGGAGTGGTAGCAAAACAGGTTCTCCTGTTTTTTCCTGTGACTCAATTTGAATGGAATATTTGCCATTTTTGTCTTTGCATATCCTGTTCATAGTAAGCTGTTGAGCGTCTTCAAAACGGAGTCCTGTGTAAATTGAGAAAACAAACACATCTCTCACTCTTTTTAGACTTTCGTTGTCTCCAAGTGAATTATTTGTTATTCTTTCAATCTCTTCTTCAGTTAGAAATGCCCTTGTTGCTGGAGTGTATTTTAGTTTAAAATCTGAAAAAGGATTTTTCGTTATTAAGCCTTCTTTAACAGCTCTAATTAGTATGGTTCTAAATCTTGAGTGATGCTTGTTTACGGTGTTCCTTTTGAGCGTTTCTGAAGCCTCATTCTTTGGATTTGATTTCTGGGTAATCATAAACAAATCAAAGTCTGTGATAAACTTATAGTTCACCTTGTCGATTAGAATATCTGTAAGCTCAATTGTTTTTAAATAATTACTGATGTATGTTTTGGTCTCTTCGTATCTGGTTACAGTCTCTTTATTAACTTCATTTGCTTTATCCAAGCGGTCTATGTGCGATTGAAAGTATTCCAAAAGAAAAATATCAAGTTGCTCTTTTTTAGTCAGTATATTTTTAATAGTGTGCGATGTTATAGTTCGGTTATCCTTCTCCAATCTTTTTGCTATTTCATAAATTTTTGATTCCCAATCAGAAAGTTCCTGATTGACCTCTGCATTTTTTTTAAACCGTTGTTTTTCTGCGTCCCAATCCTTTTGAAATACCCAGTATCCCGTAAATAATTCCGACTTTTTCCTTGTTACTGAGATACGTAAATAGAGAGGTGATTTTCCTGCCTTTATTTTTTCTTCATTTAGAAAAAAATTTATATGAAGTGATGAAATCATTTGGTGAAACTTTTTTTTACAGGTGAATAATAGGTGAATCAAATACCCTGCAAATGTAAAAAAAAATGAAATGGTGAAACAAAAATAAAAAAGGTCAACCTTGTAAGTGGTTGACCTTGAATGAAAATGAAAGAATGTGAAAGAATGTGGTGGACCCGGAGAGAATCGAACTCTCGTCCAAACAATTGATCAATGTGCTTTCTACATGTTTATTCTGCTTTTAATTTTTGTCAGACTTTGGCAAGCGGACAGGCCATCAATCTGCTTAGCTTCTT
>CAMDBK010000211.1 GCA_945889235.1 Chitinophaga pinensis | reverse complement strand
CAACAGTTGCTCACCCTACGGAAGTCCTTTTGTATTCAGGATTGGAGCAAATTTTGGACTTTGATAAAATGTATAATTAATAATTGACAATGGATAATTAAATCAGATTTATGAAAAAAATTCTACTCCTTCTCACCTTCTCACTTTCTAACTTTCTCAGTTCAACAGCACAGGAAGAAATACAAATTTCAAATCCATATAGAGCAGCGTTTGAAGCTGCATACAGCGCCAATCCAGCTGTTCCTCGCGGAATGCTGGAAGCGGTAGCTTACACAAACACTCATATAAAACACATCACACACAACCGTGAAGAAACCTGCATCGGCATTCCACACGCTTACGGTGTTATGGGTTTAACACTTGACGGAAAAAATTATTTCCGCAATAACCTTATTTTTATTTCTAATCTGTCAGGTATTTCTGTTGAAGAAATAATTGAAAGTCCTGCTGCGAATAGTATGGCTTTTGCAAAAGCATACTCAGCTTTAAAACTTGAATCATCTGCTTCTTTTAATACACTGAAAGACGAGTTACCCATTCTTCGCGCACTAAGTGAATTGCCTGATAACAGTGACTTAGCAAATGATTTCGCTATGAGCTCACATTTATTTTCGGTAATTGAATTTCTGAATAACACTGCTTATCAGCAGCAGTTAGGCTTTCCACATTATACAATAAATATGGAAGAAACATTCGGAGCGGAAAATGCAGCAGTTCTACAATCTTCTCATGTTTATGTAAAACAAAATCAGGTGCAAACTAAAGAGGGTGTTGAATTTAAAGCACAGGAAAAAGACGGGCTTTCTGCTGACTACGCACCCGCCTTGTGGAATGCTGCTGCAAGTTGCAACTACAGTTCACGCAGTGGTACAGCAATTTCTGCTGTTACCATTCATGATGTAGAAGGAAGTTATGCCGGTTGCATCTCCTGGTTTCAGAATTGCAGCGCAGGTGTATCAGCACATTATGTTATAAAAAGTTCGAACGGGCAAATCACACAAATGGTACTTGAAAGTGATAAAGCATGGCATGTTGGCAGCGAAAATCCTTATACAATAGGATTGGAACATGAAGGCTATAACAATGATCCAAGCTGGTATACAAATGCGATGTACACGGCATCTGCAGATTTAGTGCGTGATATCTGCAACAGCGGTTACGGAATTAATCCTCTCAGAACATTCTTCATTTCTCCTGCTCAGAGTTTTGATGATGTACTTGGCGGTTGTATAAAAATAAAAGGTCACCAGAATTTTCCAAACCAGACACACAATGACCCGGGAGTTTACTGGAACTGGGAAAAATATTATCGTTTAATTAATAACAACCCGAACACTACAACTTACACAACCTGCACCGGAAATTTTTACGACAGCGGTGGAAGCGGTGCAAACTACGCAGATGATGAACGCAAAATCTGGATTATTTCACCAACCAATGCAACTTCGGTAACACTTGATTTCACTGCATTTAATCTTGAAACTGATTGGGATTATTTGTGGGTTTATGATGGCGCAGATTACTCAGCACCACTGATTGGAGTTTACACCGGAACCAATTCACCGGGAACAATTACTTCATCAGGAGGTTCATTAATGGTGGAACTCAGAACCGATTGCTCAACCAACTCAACAGGCTGGACAGCCTCATGGACCTGCGCTTCAAATACAGCGGATGTTACAGCGCCAACAACAACAGTAAGTGTTGCAGGAACATGGCAAACTCAAGATTTTACTGCTACATTCAATGATGCAGATAATGTTGGAGTTGAAAAAAGTTTCTATCAGGTGCTGGATTTTGATGGGTCAGAATGGAGGGCAAATAACACGCGTGGATTCTTCTCTGACAATTTTGATGCTGCCATTCACAGCGACTGGACTTCAGCATCGGGAGTTTGGAATATAACAGGCAGCAATTTAGTTCAGAGTGATGAAGCAAATACTAACAGTAATATTTATGCACCGCTGACACAAAATCTAAGTAACCGATATTTATATCACTGGCAGGGAAAAACAGAAGGAGCAGGAAGCAATCGCAGAGCAGGTTTTCATTTCTTTTGCGATGATGGAAGTCTTACCAATCGCGGTAATTCATACTTTGTCTGGTTCAGGTTAGATGATGCGGAATTCCAGATTTACAAAGTTGTGAACGATGTATTTTCACTGGAATTGCAGCAGCCATATACCTTTAATGGTGCACAGTGGTACGACTACAAAGTGATTTTTGACCGCACCACGGGGAAAATGGATGTGTATGTGGATAATACTAAAATCGCCACATGGACAGACCCTTCACCCTATTCAACAGGCTCCTACATTTCTTTCCGAAGTGGTGATTGCAAATACACGGTGAATGATTTGAAAGTATATCGCTCACGCAGCAATCCGGTAACGGTTTCGGTTTGGAGCAACGGTGATATCCGCTATCAGAATCCAAATCCTTCCATACCATCGGGAAGAATAAAATCAATTGTGAATGATGCAGCAGGTAACCTTTCAACCATTGCATCACTGGATGTGAATGTAGACTGGACAGTTCCAAATACTATAGCCTTTGTTAATGATGGTGTTGGTGCAGATATTCAAACTACTTCTTCCACAACAACACTTTCAGCAAACTGGGCAAACTCATCTGATCCTCACTCTGGTTTGACAGAATATTTCTACGCTATCGGTACTTCACAAGGAGCAACCGATGTTGTAAACTGGACAAGCAATGCGCTGAATACTTCCATAACACGCAGCGGACTTTCTTTGACTATAAATCAAATGTATTATTTCTCAGTCCGTGCAATTGATGGCGCTGGATTGATGACTTCACAATTTAATTCTGACGGACAGTTAGTTGATTTAAACACTTCTGTCACTTCGAGTGTAGTCGAGAAGCTTTCAATTTACCCAAATCCTACAGATGGTTTCCTTACAATTCTCAATAATAAAACAATTGAAGAAATCAGACTCTATGACGCAACAGGAAAATTGGTTTTTCAATCTTCAATCAACAATCAGAAATCGACAATCAATGTTTCATCGTTTGCTGCCGGCATTTATAACCTCTGCATTTTTACGGAAGAAGATATGCTGACACGGAAAATTATTGTGAGTAAAAAGTAATCAGCTTAGATTTTTAGGCTGACAGAGAAAATATTTTTTCACTGTTTCAGAAAGGGCTGAAATATTCAAATGGTCAGATGCTTTGGCAACATCTTTTACTTCTCCGTTTTTCATTAAAATACTGATGCGGTCTGCATTTACAGTGTATGCTTTATTTTCAACAGTTCCGGTAAAAACAAAATAAGCTGCTTCTTTTTCTGTGATGTTATTTGCAGCAGCAGCCTTTTTTAACAACGTATTTACTTTTTCTTTATCATATTCAGCTGCAGTAATTTCAATTTTATAAAGCTGACGGTTAATCAGGTTCTTGCAGAGTTGTGAAAGAATTTTATCACTATGATTTTGCAAGACTTTTATGGAAGCATAAATATCGTTATCATCAAGCTGAGCAAAGTTTTCAAGCACTTCATAATTGCTTTCCAATTCGTGCTTTTCAATCTTTGAATACAGAAATTTTTCAAAAGCCGGAGTTGCAAACAGCTTGATATTTTGTTCCGCTAATTCTTTGGCCCGCGACAAAATTTTAATCAATAAATTTTCTGCACTCAAAACAGTTTTGTGCAGATAAACCTGCCAGTACATCAGTCTTCGCGCCATAATAAATTTCTCAACCGAATAAATTCCTTTTTCTTCAACGGCAAGTTCATCATTCACGATGGTAAGCATCTTAATTATCCTGTCGCTGCTGATAACACCTTCAGAAACTCCTGTGTAAAAACTATCGCGTTTCAAATAATCAAGTCTGTCCATATCCAGCTGTGATGAAACCAACTGATGCAGAAATTTCTTCGGATAAATATTCGTGAAAATATCAATAGCAGTTCTTAGTTTTCCATTAAACTGAACATCCAGTTTATTCATAAAAATAAGCGACACATCTTCATGGCTTATATTATGGACAATGCTGTTTTCAAGGGCATGAGAAAAAGGTCCGTGACCAATATCATGCAGCAAAACCGCAACAGCAACGCCTTCCGCTTCATCTTTACTTATTTCAAACCCTTTGTTTCGCAACTCTTCCACCGCCATCGTTGAAAGGTGCATAGCGCCAACAGCATGATGGAAACGCGTGTGTAAAGCTCCAGGATAAACCAATGAGGTTAAACCCAGCTGCCGTATTCTGCGCAGGCGCTGAAACCAGGGATGTTCAATCAAATCAAAAACAAGTTCGTAAGGAATACTTATGAAACCATAAATGGGGTCATTGATTATTTTGCGCTTGTTTGGCTTCACAGAATTTGAGGACACAATAAATATGTAATTTTAGCGTTTGTTTAAATTAGTGTCACACAAAGACACTAAGAACACAAAGAAAAGAAATAATACTGTCACCCTGAGTGTAGTCGAAGGGTTAGTAATGAAAATAATAATTGCACCTCGACTACGCTCGGTGTGACACAACACAAAACAAAATAAATAAAAATGGAAAAAATAAAAATCCTTTGGGCCGATGATGAGATTGATTTGCTGAGAGCACATGTGATGTTTCTGCGCGAAAAAGATTTTGATGTAACAACCGCCACCAATGGTGATGATGCCCTTGACCTTATTAAAGGAAACAACTTTGATATTGTTTTTTTAGATGAAAATATGCCCGGCATTTCAGGACTGGAAACACTAAGTCGTATTAAAGGAATTGATGCACAAATTCCGGTGATAATGATTACCAAAAGCGAGGAAGAGCGAATTATGGAAGATGCAATCGGTTCTAAAATTTCGGATTATTTGATTAAGCCGGTCAACCCGAATCAGATTTTGCTTTCCATCAAAAAAAATCTTGACAACAAACGTTTAATTCGTGAAAAAACAACTTCTGATTATCAGCAGCAGTTTCGTGAAATAGGAACAAGCCTGAGCGACAGGCTTAGTCTTAATGAATGGATGGAGGTTTACAAAAAATTAGTTTACTGGGAACTGGAGCTGGAAAAATCAAAAGATGAAGGAATGAACGGCATTCTTGAAATGCAGAAATCAGAAGCCAACACACTTTACAGCAAATTTGTGGAACGCAATTATATCAACTGGGTAAGCGGAAAAGATGAACATGCTCCTGTGATGTCGCACACGCTTTTTAAAAAGAAAATTGCTCCTTTAATAAACAAAGAAAGTGCAACGTTTATGGTGCTGATTGATAACCTGCGCTATGACCAGTGGAAAATGATTCAGCCTATTCTTAACGAATATTTCAGGGTAGAAGAAGAAGAATTATTTATGGCAATTTTGCCCAGTGCTACACAATATGCACGCAATGCATTGTTCGCGGGATTAATGCCATCCGAGATTGAAAAACGTTTTCCGAAATTGTGGGTAAGCGATGAAGATGAGGGCGGGAAAAATTTACACGAAGAAGAATTTCTTGCTGACCAGTTGAAACGTTTAGGCAAGGATATAAAAATGAGTTACAACAAAATAACCAACCATGCCA
>CAMDBK010000210.1 GCA_945889235.1 Chitinophaga pinensis | reverse complement strand
ATTTGTACACCAAGTTCACGCAGTTTTAAAATTATCGGTTCAAGATTATCCTTGTAGTAAACGGAAATCAGTGCATTCTTAATTTTTTTCAAGTCGCTCATTAATCAATTATCAAAAAGAAAATTCGGGAAATGCCGTTTTTCAGGCGTATCAAAAGTAGATATAATTCTACATTTAAAACCTACATTTGTAAACGATTTTTAAAGATTTATTTTCAAGTTTTTAACAACCCCTTATTTTGAGACTTTATCTGAAGCTGATTAATGAAAGCATTGCAATGGCAGTGGGCGCGCTGGTGGTTAATAAACTGCGCACTGTACTTTCTTTACTTGGAATTACCATTGGTATTCTTGCTATCATTTCAGTTTTCACGATGGTTGACTCGATGGAAAAACAGGTTCGCGGCAGCGTTGAATCGCTCGGTGATGATGTTATCTACATTCAGAAGTGGCCATGGACCTTTGGTCAGGGTTATCCCTGGTGGAAATACTGGCAGCGACCTGTTCCTAACCTGAAAGAATTGCAGGAAGTGCAGGCACGCTGCAAGAATGCGGAGGCTATGGCATTCCTTGCCTACATGCAGAAAGTGGTGGAACATGGGAGCAGTAGTCTTGAAAACGTGAGTATTGTTTGTGCATCGCACGAGTGGCAGAAAATAAAATCTTTTGAGTTGATGGAAGGAAGGTACTTCACGCCTTTTGAATCAGGAGGCGGAAGAAATGTTGCCATTATTGGAAGTGAAGTTGCCAGAGGACTTTTTGGTGAGGCCAACCCCATTGGTAAAACCATAAAAACGATGGGTAGAAAGATTGATGTAATTGGTGTTTTTGAAAAAGAAGGTGAAAGTTTGTTTGGTAATTCAACCGACAATCAGGTGGTTATTCCTGCGGTGTATGCACGAACCTTAGTTGATTTGAGGAAAGAACGTTTTAATCCCATGATTCAGGTAAAGGCTAAAGAAGGAGTAAGTAATGAAGAACTAACGGATGAACTGCGAGGAATCATGCGCTCGGTGCGGAAACAGAAGCCATTGGCTGATGACAATTTTGCACTGAACGAAACCAGTTTACTCAGCAACAGTATGGAAGGTTTGTTTACTGTAATTAATGGTGCCGGCTGGTTAATCGGATTATTTTCAATTTTGGTTGGAGGTTTTGGAATTGCCAATATCATGTTCGTTTCGGTGAAGGAACGGACACATATAATTGGAATACAAAAATCACTGGGAGCAAAGAATTATTTTATTCTGTTGCAATTTCTTTTTGAAGCGGTTTTTCTTTGTCTGATTGGAGGCGCGGCAGGATTGCTGATTGTTTATTTATTAAGTCTTGCAGGAAGCAGTTTTCTTGAAATGGATATTTCATTATCGCTGAAAAATATTTTTCTTGGTCTGGCAATTTCAGCAGGCATTGGCTTAGTCTCGGGAATTATTCCTGCATGGATAGCATCACGCCTTGACCCGGTAGAAGCGATACGTTCAAACGGCTAGGCTTTCATCCGCGAAACACTGTAAACACCGCGACCTTCTGCTATAATATTTTCAGGTGTATCGTGATAGGCAATCATGCGTGTAAAAATTACTTTGTTGCCGCTTTTTACAATGGTGCCTTCGCAAATTAAATCTTTTGCAAGTCCGGGAGATAGATAGTCCACCCGTAAATCAATGGTAGAAAGTTTGTCGTCATAATGTTTCAACGTTGTGATGCCGGCCGCACCGCCAACGGCATCCATTGCTGTTGCAATAACGCCACCGTGAATGCTGCGCCTGCGCGGGTCGCCAATCAATTCGGGTTTATAGGGAATGAGCACCGAGACAAAGTTTTCGCGAACATCAATCAGTTTAAAACCAATTACCTTATGAAACGGTATAAATTCTTCAATGATGTTTTGAAACAGTTCTTTTGGCGCTTCCATTTTAATTGTGATTGATTGAATTGGTGATTTAGTGATTGGGATTAACTTTGCAATATTACGGTATAGCTGAATATGAAAACAAATTGGTTTTTCTTTTTACTACTTGCATTTCTTTTTGGCGCATGCAGCCGCCCTTCGGGTTGTCCTTCAACGTTTATTACTACACCTAAAATAAGTCAGCGCGATGTAAACAGATGGTTTGCTTTTAAAGAAAAGAAACAGAGTAATTACCGCGAACAAAGCTTCTTCTCTATGAAGACAGGCAGCTACAGAAATACGGCAACGCAGAAAAGTTTTTTTGCAATGAGTTCTAAAAAAAACAGTTCAAATACGGAGCGTAATTTTTTCGGAACATTTACTTCCAGTAAAAATAAATACCGTGACATGGATGCGTTTTCTTCGAAGCCCAAGAAAACAAGAGCACAAAAAGAAGCAAGCCTTTTCTCCTCACCTTATCGTAAGCAAAACCGGGCAGGTAATCAGGATTTTTTCTCCGTTGCCAATCATTCGGGAAGTAATAAAACAAGCAAAGATTTTTTTAGTTCTTCAAACAGGAAACAAAGACAGAAAGCAAGTTATAACCGCGCTGAAGATAATCCGTTTGGCTCGCGCGCAAAGAAAAAAGAATTTGTTGCACGCAAAGACCAACCTGATTTGTTTGAACCTAAAGTGATGTGGTATAAAGGAAAGAAACGTGACCCGCATATGCCTAAAGACTCGATGGGTAAAGAAGGTGAAGCAGAGAAAGAGAAGGACTGAAATAAACAGTTACCTGTTTAAAACTCTGCAAGTTCATTCTCATTTCAAATTAAACTTCGGTTAATTTTATGGTGAATTTATCGCTTTACTTTTAACCCTTAAAAATTAATACTATGAAACTCCGGTCTTTTTTAATGTTTTTAGGATGCCTAATAGGTGGGTTTGCAGGAATAGTATATTGGTATGTTACTTCCGGTAGTAGCGAAATGAGTTCGAATCTTTCTTCAGTCGTTTTGTATGGAGTTTTTATTGGACTCTTTTTTGCAGATTTATTAACTCAGGGAATTATCAAACAGACAGAATAGCAGAATAATTTATTTTGTATTTTTATATTCTCATTTATTTAAAATAGTAATTGATACAATGAAATTCAGGTCAATATTTATGTTTGTGGGATGTGTGTTAGGTGGGTTAATAAGTTTTGTCTATTGGTACAGCAATAACTGCATTTCAGCCCAATGTGAAATGGGCTCTAACCTTTTTTCAGTTATTTTATACGGAGTTTTTATCGGACTATTTTGTGCCGATTTTATCACTCAGGGAATTTCAAAAAAAGAAGCTTGACGATTATTTTCAGAAGAATCAATGATTAGCAGGCTGAGCTTCCACCCAGTCACCATGCTGGCGGATGAGTTCTATCAGTTCGTCTAACGCATTTTCGGAAGCAACATTTCTCTTCACTACTTCTTTGCCTTTGTACAGTGTTATTTTTCCAACACCTGTTCCTACGTAGCCGTAATCGGCATCGGCCATTTCGCCAGGACCGTTAACGATACAACCCATAATTCCTATTTTAATTCCTTTGAGGTGACTGGTGCGGTTGCGGATGTTGGCAGTGGTTTCCTGTAAATCAAACAATGTTCTGCCGCAGGAAGGACAGGAGATGTATTCTGTTTTTGAAATGCGTGTGCGGGCTGCTTGTAATATTCCAAAGGCAGTTGCGTTTATTGTTTTGGATGCAATACTTTCTACTTCTAACAATATGCCATCGCCTAAGCCATCAACTAACAATGCTCCGCAATCGGTAGAGGCGTGGAGTTGGAAATGGTTTTCGTCTACGTTGGAGTAGGTTCTTTTTATAATGACAGGTGTGGTGCAACTATTATTCATCAACTCTGCAAACAATCTTCGTTGTTCTGCCATGCCATGTTCATTGGCAGTTGTTATAATAAGGACAGCAGTTGGGTCTGCTTTTATTTTTTCAATTACAGATGAAGACAGTTGAGATATAGTTGCTAAAATGAAATTAAGAACAGAAGATTTTTCTTCAGCAGAAAGGTATTCTTCATTTGTAAAAAGCGGGTATCTTCTTTCTTCTGTCTGGTGTGTTTTCCAAACGCTGTAATCATAAATAATTCCCAGTGTTCCGGGCGTTTGAAAATTTACCGGAGTTGCTCCTGCATAGATGTAATCGCAAGCCTGATCGGCAATATTCCACTTGTCGAGGTTGACAGAATAATTATAGCCAATGCTGAAGAAGTTTGCGGGTGTAATCTCTTGCTTGTTATTTAATGAAGCAATGACTACTGGTACTTTGTGTCCTCCGATATTCTGGACTTCGCGGGTGTTTCTTCTGTTGTGCTCGTATGGATTTACAGGGTAGTTTTCAATTGCAGGAATTGGAGTTTGCTTTTCTGTTCTTGTATTATAGCGTTCCACCAATGCTTTTGCAACGGGTATTTCAAACTCAGGGTCTTCGGTGAGAGAAACACGCACAGTATCGCCAATGCCGTCTTCTAACAAGGTGCCGATGCCTACTGCTGATTTTATGCGGCCATCTTCGCCTTCGCCTGCTTCGGTAACGCCCAGATGCAAAGGATAATTCATTCCTTCATCGTGCATCTTTTTAATGAGGAGGCGGTAGGCCTGCACCATTATAAGGGTGTTGCTGGCTTTCATGGAAAGGACGATTTCATGGAAATCATTTTCGCGGCAGATGCGGACAAACTCCAAAGCTGATTCAACCATGCCCAGCGGGGTATCGCCATAGCGGCTCATAATTCTATCACTGAGGGAACCGTGGTTGGTACCGATGCGCATGGCGGTGCCGTGTTCCTTGCAGATTTTTACCAAAGGGGTGAAGCGTTCACGTATTCTTTCCAGCTCAGCTTCGTAAGTAAGGTCGCTGTATTCGTGGGTTTCAAACTTTTTGCGGTCGGCATAGTTGCCGGGGTTTACGCGCACTTTTTCTACGATGCGTGCAGCAACTTCGGCTGCATTGGGTGTGAAGTGTATATCGGCAACGAGCGGGGTGTTATAACCGCGCTTGCGTAATTCGTTTTTTATGTTGAGAAGGTTTTCGGCTTCCTTAATACTTGGTGCGGTGATACGCACGAGCTGACATCCGGCTTCAATCATGCAGATGCTTTGTTCCACGGTTTTGAGGGTGTCCATGGTATCGGTGGTGGTCATGCTTTGCAGCACAATGGGGTTGCCACCGCCTATTAGTACGTTGCCAACTTTCACTGCACGGGTTTGGTAGCGTGAGTAATGGGTGAGGCTGTTGCAGTAGAGATTTTGTTGGGTGGGCATGGTGCAAAAGTATTTAAAAAAGTTGGGCTGATTATTATATACTTTTGCTTTATGAAGTTGCTGCTTTGCTTAATTTTTACTTGTTCGTTTATTTATTGCAAGGCGCAAATCAATAATCTGGTGCCTAATCCAAGCTTTGAGGAATATGACACATGCCCAGAAGTTGTTAGTCAAATATCTTATGCTGCATCTTGGTTTCAACCGACATTAGGAACTTGTGATTATTTTAATGCATGCTGCACAGGTACTCCAATGGGTGGAGGTGTGGGAGTTCCAAACAATTTAAAAGGTTTTCAAAATGCAAGAACAGGAAATGCTTATTCTGGTATTTGTTTATTTG
>CAMDBK010000209.1 GCA_945889235.1 Chitinophaga pinensis | reverse complement strand
CGTATTAATCCAAATGTTCATGCGAATACTCACAAATATATTACAACAGGTTTGGAAGAAAATAAATTCGGAATAAACCTGTGGGAATTAGATTCCGTGATGGAATTGTTGAAGACTTGCAAGAATATAAAACTGCTTGGCATTCATTTTCACATCGGCTCACAAATCAATGACCTTAGTAATTTCAAAAATCTTTGTACCAAGGTAAACGAGATACAGCAATGGTTTGAAGAACGTAATTATAAATTGGAACATATTAATGTAGGTGGAGGTTTGGGTGTTGATTATCATCACCCTGATGAAAATTCTGTTCCGGATTACAAAGGATATTTTGAAGTTTTTGATAAATTTCTTGAACTGCGAAAAAATCAAAAGCTGCATTTTGAATTAGGTCGCGCCATAGTTGCCCAATGCGGAAGTTTGATTTCAAAAGTGCTATATGTAAAAAAAGGAGTGAACACCAGTTTTGTAATTCTTGATGCAGGAATGACGGAATTGATTCGTCCCGCGCTTTATCAATCGTATCACAAGATTGAAAACATTTCTAAAAGTCTAACTTCTAACCTCCAACTTCCAATTTCCAGATACGATGTAGTTGGTCCAATTTGCGAATCATCTGATTGTTTTGGCAAAGCGGTAATGCTGCCGGAAACAAATCGCGGAGATTTATTTGCCCTCCGCACTACCGGTGCTTATGGTGAAGTAATGGCTTCTAATTATAACCTGAGAGAAAAAGCGAAAGCGATTTATTCGGATGAACTGAAAGCCTCACCCCAACCCTCTCCAAAAGGAGAGGGAGAAATATGAATTAAATATTTTATGCTTGCAGAAATAATAACCATCGGAGACGAAATTCTTATCGGACAAATAGTTGATACCAACTCAGCCTGGATGGGTGAGCAGTTGAATCTTGTTGGAATAAAAGTTCATCAGATCACTTCTGTTTCTGATAATGCCGAACACATTATAAATGCATTGGATGAAGCAAGAGCACGTGTTGATGTTATCCTCATTACGGGTGGACTTGGTCCTACAAAAGATGATATTACCAAACACACTTTGGTGAAATATTTCAATACTTCATTGCGTTTTGATGAAGATGTTTTTCAACATGTAAAAACTTTATTTGCACGATTTGGAAGAGAAGTTACAGGTGTAAATTTGAAGCAGGCAGAAGTTCCTGAAAACTGTACCGTTATTCATAATGCCAACGGCACAGCACCGGGCATGTGGTTTGAGCAGGATGAAAAAGTATTTGTCTCAATGCCGGGTGTGCCTTATGAAATGAAGAAGATGATGAGCGTTGAAATTCTTCCGCGACTGAAAAAATATTTCAAAACACCAACAATTGTCCACCGCACAATTTTAACGCAGGGGATTGGTGAATCATTTCTTTCAGAAATAATTGCAGAATGGGAAAATAGTTTGGAAGTAGAAAAAATAAAACTTGCTTATCTGCCTTCTCCGGGCTTGGTACGCCTGCGTTTATCAACTTCCGGAAATGATGAAGTTGCTTTGATAAAATCAGTTGATGATAAAGTTGAAGAACTGAAAAAACTTATTCCGCAACATATTTACGGCTACGAAAAAGACACACTGGAACAAATAGTGGGCAGGTTGTTAAAAGAAAAGAAACAAACGCTCTCACTTGCTGAAAGTTGCTCCGGTGGCTTGATTGCACACCTCGTTACTTCCGTTCCCGGTTCATCTGCTTACTTTATGGGCGGTGTAGTTTCTTATTCCTACGAAAGCAAAACTAAAATGCTGGGAGTAACCAATGAAACATTGGAAAAATTTGGCGCAGTTAGTGAAGAAGTGGTTACACAAATGGCTATTGGTGCAAAAAAAGAATTCAATACCGACTGGGCCGTTTCTGCTTCCGGCATTGCAGGACCTGATGGCGGTATGGAGGGCAAGCCCGTAGGTACAGTCTGGATTGCAGTGGCCGGACCAAACGGAGTAAAAGCAAAGAAATTTAAATTTGGTGGTGACCGTGAGCGTAACATTTCTGTGACTGCAATTACTTCTCTTAATATGCTAAGGAAACAGTTGTTGGGTAATTAAGGTGATTATGGTAATTAGGGCAAAACCAAACCAATTACCTTAATTACCCAATTACCAATTGACCTATATTTGTCGCCATGTCTTCCGAAAAATTATTCTCTGAATTTCCTCCACATACGCGAGTGCAATGGGAAGAACGCATTATAAAGGAACTGAAAACTGATAATATATCTTCTTATTTTAACAGGGGAGGAGAGGAAGGAATTTACATCAGTCCGTTTTTTGTAAAAGAAGATTTTAAAAACCTGAAAGAGTTTGGGAAGTCACTTTTTTATCATCAGGGCTGGCAAATTCAGGAGCACATTTCCATCAAAAATATTTCGGATGCAAACCGCAAAGCATTAGCTGCATTGCAGGGTGGAGCAAACTCACTTTACTTTAGCAATTCGGATTTGCTGATGACAAAAGCAGATTTGCAATTGTTATTAAAAAACATTTTTATTGATGCCGTTTCGCTGCACTTCAGTTCGCAGAATAATCCTGCTGAATTAATTAAATGCCTCAGTGAAATTGCAGCACAGCAATACATTGATAAAAATACATTGTCGGGCTCAATTGAAGTAGCCCCGCTTTCCGGAAAAGGGCATGACGACAGCGAATTATCTAAAACTGCTGCACTGGTTTTGTTACTTGATGTTGAGTTGCCCGCTTTCAAAACCATCAGCATTGATGCAGGTAATAATAATTCGCTGGTTCAGCAGTTGGCGCAGGCGCTTTCGCAGGCCGATGAATATTTTTCACGTCTCACAAAAAGAAATATTCCTGCCGGAAAAATTGCGCAACAGATGCAATTTAGTTTTCCCGTGGGTAACGATTATTTTCTGGAGATAGCAAAACTCCGTGCTTTCCGTTTGCTGTGGAAAAAACTTGCAGGGAAATACATTCAGGGAACTATTCCTGAAACATTTATCCACAGTTATACTACGCTGGCAGGTCCGGTAAATAAGAATAATTTCAATAACATGATTCGTTCCGGTTGCTCTGCCATGTCAGCGGTAGCAGGCGGTTGCGATGCGCTGTGCGTAATGCCGTATGATGGAAACGAAAACGAATTTTCAATGCGCAACGCACGAAATATTCAGCTGGTATTGAAAGAAGAATCATTCTTCGATAAAGTCTCAGACCCTGCTGCCGGTGCGTATTATATTGAAACACTTACCCACGAATTAGCAGAAAAAGTCTGGAGTTTAATTGGCGGAAACGAAACACCGGCAACTGATTACCGATTACCGATTACCGAATCCACCTGGCTCTCCCCTGAAAATATTCCTGTAAAATCTTCCTTCACCCAAACTGACACCAAAGATTTCGAGCACCTGAATTTTGCTGCCGGCATCTCACCTTTTCTGCGCGGACCGTATGCTTCCATGTATCTTGCACGGCCATGGACCATCAGGCAGTATGCGGGTTTTAGTACGGCAGAAGAGTCAAATGCTTTTTACAGGCGCAACCTTGCAGGCGGACAAATGGGTTTATCGGTTGCCTTTGATTTGGCAACACACCGCGGTTATGATTCTGATCACGAGAAAGTTGTTGGTGATGTTGGAAAAGCAGGTGTGGCAATTGATTCCATTCTTGATATGAAGATATTATTTGATGGAATTCCGTTGGATAAAATGTCGGTTTCCATGACCATGAACGGAGCGGTGTTGCCTGTTCTTGCGTTTTATATTGTTGCTGCGGAAGAGCAGGGAGTGAGTGTCGACAAGCTTCAGGGCACTATTCAAAATGATATTCTTAAAGAATTTATGGTGCGCAACACTTATATCTATCCGCCTGTAAGTTCAATGAAAATTGTTGCTGATATTTTTGAATACACTTCAAAGCACATGAAGAAATTCAACAGCATCAGCGTGTCGGGTTATCACATGCACGAGGCGGGAGCCACTGCGGATATTGAGTTGGCTTATACTTTAGCTGATGGTCTGGAATATATCCGCACGGGATTGAAAACAGGAATGAGCATTGATGATTTTGCGCCACGCATTTCTTTTTTCTGGGGAATAGGCATGAACCATTTTATGGAAATTGCGAAGATGCGGGCAGGGCGTATGTTGTGGGCAAAAATTGTAAAGCAGTTTAATCCCAAAGATGAAAAATCAATGATGCTGCGAACACATTGTCAGACTTCGGGATGGAGCCTTACGGAGCAAGATCCTTTTAATAATGTTGCACGAACTTCCATTGAAGCAATGGCGGCTGTACTGGGCGGAACACAATCATTGCACACGAATTCTCTGGATGAAGCTGTTGCGCTTCCAACTGATTTTTCTGCGGGAATTGCGCGCGACACACAAAAATATATTCAGCATGAAACGCTTGTTACCAAAGCCATTGACCCCTGGGCAGGTTCGTATTATGTGGAATACCTTACGCATGAGTTGGTGCAAAAAGCATGGAAATTAATTCAGGAAGTGGAAGAGCTGGGTGGCATGGCAAAAGCAATTGAAACCGGTTTGCCAAAAATGCGGATTGAAGAAGTGGCTGCAAAACGTCAGGCACGGATTGATTCGGGGCGCGATGTAATTGTAGGTGTAAATGCTTACCGCAACGAGCAGAGTGAAGAGCAGTTTGATGTGCTTGAAGTGGACAATGTTGAAGTACGAAGAAATCAGGTAGAGCGCTTGAAAAAATTAAGAGCAGAGCGCAATACTAATGAAGTGCAGAAAGCCCTTGATGCCCTTACCACTGCTTGTGAAACAGGAAAAGGAAATCTTCTTGAACTTGCAATTGATGCCGCACGTAAACGTGCTACGTTGGGAGAAATTTCATACTCTTGTGAAAAGATATTCGGCAGATATAAAGCAGTGACACGTTCCATTTCAGGTGTATATTCTTCAGAAGTTCCGGGTGATGAAAATTTCCGGAAAGCCCGTGAATTGTCAGATGCGTTTGCTGCAAAAGAGGGTAGGAGACCCCGCATTTTGGTTGCCAAAATGGGACAGGATGGCCACGACCGAGGAGCCAAAGTAATTGCCACTTCCTTTGCCGACATGGGTTTTGATGTGGACATAGGACCGCTGTTTCAAACACCTGCCGAAGTTGCCAAGCAAGCGATTGAAAATGATGTACACATTCTGGGCATCTCCAGTTTGGCGGGGGGGCATAAAACATTGGTTCCGCAATTAATAGAATTGCTGAAAAACTACGGAAGGGAAGATATTCTGGTGGTGGTTGGCGGTGTAATTCCGCGCAATGATTACGAGTACCTTATTAAAGTGGGCGCTACAGCTGTTTTTGGACCCGGAACGGTAATACCAATTGCAGCGCAGGAGATTTTAGGGAAGATGATGGGAAAATAAAACAATCTGTTTTCTTAAAAACATATATTTGCATCAACGCAACCTAAAAACTTTCCGCGTCATGCAAAAAAACTACAACATTTCATGGTGCTTTCTCCTTGTGTGTTGATCTGACAATTTTTGCCTTTACAGGCGCTCAACGCTTGGTTTTCACCAAGGGATTCATGATGAGGACGGTCAGCAACAGCAACACCACTTC
>CAMDBK010000208.1 GCA_945889235.1 Chitinophaga pinensis | reverse complement strand
AATACTGGGGTCAGTTTGCTCCGGAATTGAGGGGTCAGTTTCAAGCGGTCAACTGGGGTCTGTTTGGACGGAATTTCCACAGTAACCGGAGAAAAAGTAAAACAGTATAAATTATATCAAGGAAGAAATGAACTTTATACATATGATTTATCATCTGGAATTTATTACCTTGCAATCCGAGTGAATGAGGATACAAAATATACAAACAAACAAGTAATCATTAAGTGAGGTTAACAATTGTTTCAATATTAATAATATTAAACACTGGTTTTTTTGCAAATGGACAAAACTTAGTGCCCAATAGTTCTTTTGAAGAACACACTGGTTGCCCTAACAATCCAGGTAATATTTGGCGTGCTACTCCATGGATTGGTGTTTATGGTTCTATTGATTATTATAATGAATGTGGTAATGAGTTATTTGATATTCCCGTATCTTGGGGCGGGGGGGGCTATGCAAAGACAGGAGAAGCTTATTCAGGACTATTGGTTTTTGGGGAAATCACTTCAAATAATAGAGAATATTTGGGTATTCAGTTAAATGATACTTTAGTAAACGGAGATAGATATATAGTTACTTTTTTTCTCAGTATGGCTGATAGTAATTGGTATTCGGTTAAAAATTTTGGAGCCTATTTTTCAGAGTCCCAACCTCCAGCAAATTTAAGCTACATTTTAAGTCTTGAGCCGCAAATCACTTATAGTGATACTGTATTTATAGATGACAAAAAGGGATGGACGAAAATAGAAGGCAGCTTTATTGCTCAAGGTGGAGAAACTTTCATGACTATCGGTAATTTTGATAACGACTCAGAAACAGATACGCTTTTTGTTGATAGCGGGGCGGTTCCTAATCCATCATTTCCTTATTACTGGACAAATGCTTACTATTTTATAGATGATGTTTCTTTAACCCTTGATACAACGGTAGGGATAAATGAGTTGGAGAAGTTAAAGTTTGAGATATACCCAAACCCGGCAAAAGAAAAGCTAACAATAGAAACAGAGCAAACAAAGGAAGAAATAACATTGTGGGTGGTGGATGTAACGGGGAGGGTTGTATTGACCTCACCCCTAGCCCCTCTCCTTCAAGAGAGGGGAACGAATTCGTTTTCAATTGATGTGAGTGGGTTTGCAAGTGGGGTTTATTTGCTGCAATTAGTGAGTGAGAACTCGGTGGTGAATAAGAAGATTGTAATTCAGCATTAGAGTCCAAAGATGAAAGCCGTAAAGAGGTATAAAGGAAAATTTTAAGCAGTCATTTTCTACGGAGACGGTTTGTGAGTTGGGGCAAAAATAAATGTGGTGCATACCTCTAAAAAACAAATAATGGGATGCACCTCTTTTATTTTTGCAGAAGTGTTGGGATTTCGGCTTTGCCGAGTCTGAGTTTCAGAACAAATTACATTCTCTATTGTTTTCACACACAGCTTATAAAACCTAACTTCGCAACCTCATATTATGAATATGAAAAGAATTATACCCGGAGAAGTATCAACCGGAGTGCTTCACTCCTATATGCTTGGCGCCATAGCGCCACGACCTATTGCTTTTGCAAGCACCCTAGATAAAGGCGGAAATCCAAATCTTAGTCCGTTCAGTTTTTTTAATGCGTTTGGTTCAAACCCTGCTACTATTGTTTTTTCACCAGCTCGTAGAGTGCGCGGAAATACTACAAAAGACACTTTGGATAATTGCATTGAAACAAAAGAAGTGGTAATAAATGTTGTTAATTATGATTTGGTGCAGCAGAGTTCTTTATCAAGCACAGAATATCCAAAGGGGGTGAATGAATTTATAAAAGCAGGCTTGACACCTTTGAAATCAGAATTGATAAAACCTTTTCGTGTGGCAGAGTCGCCTGTGCAGATGGAATGCAAAGTGATAGATGTGATCGCAATGGGACAGGAAGGTGGCGCTGCTAATCTTGTTATTTGTGAAATTCTATTGATGCATGTGAGCGAAGATGTATTGGATGCCAACGGAATTATTGACCCCAACAAAATTGATCTAGTGGGACGCATGGGAGGGGACTGGTATTCACGCGCTTCTGGAAATGCTATTTTTAAAGTTGCAAAACCAACCGGAAAAGGAATCGGAATTGATGCTTTGCCTGAAAACATAAGAGAAAGCGATATTCTTACAGGAAACGATTTGGGAAAACTCGGAAATGTTGAAGCATTGCCTTCTGACGAGGAAGTAGAAGCATTTAAACAACAGCCCGGAATAAAAAAAATACTGGATATTCACAAAAGAGATAAAAAGGAATTGGAGAAAATCCTGCACCAGAATGCACAGCAGTTGCTGGATGCAGATAATGTTGGGGAAGCTTGGAAGTTGTTGTTATCTATAGACTAAATTTACGTCACCGTGAACTTGTTTCGGGGTCTCTAAATAATAGATGCTGAAACAAGTTCAGCATGACGAACAGAAGAAAAATGAAAGCAGAAGAACAATTATATAAAATGACTGCCAAAACAATGGCAGGTCTGGAGCCAATTCTCGTAAAAGAATTGTTGAAACTGGGTGCACAGAAAGTGGAGGCGCATAACCGTGCCGTTAGTTTTGAAGGCGATAAAGGTTTTATGTATAAAGCCAACATACAGTTGCGCACTGCATTAAGAATTCTGAAACCTATTCATACATTTAAAGCTGAGAATGAAGTGCAGCTTTACGGAAAGATTTTTGAAATGCCATGGGAGGATATTTTTGGTTTGGAGAACACCTTTGCCATTGACAGCACTGTAAATTCAGATCTTTTCAATCACTCAAAATTTCTTTCGCAGAAAACTAAGGATGCTATTGCCGACCGCTTCCGTGATAAATTTGGCAAGCGCCCGAATGTTGATCTGGAGAAGCCCGATGTCAGGATTAATGTTCACGTACGGGGAGATGATTTTACTATTTCATTAGACAGCTCAGGTGAATCATTGCACAAACGCGGTTACCGCGAAGAAACAGGGGTTGCGCCTATAAATGAAGTGTTAGCTGCTGGTTTGGTTGCATTGACAGAATGGACTCCACCACTCAATTTTATTGACCCTATGTGTGGCTCGGGAACCATTGCCATTGAAGCGGCACTGATTGCCAACAATATTCCCGCAGGATATTTCCGCAACGAATTTGGTTTTGAGAAGTGGAAAGATTTTGATGCTGATTTATTTCAGGTGATTATGGATTCAGCGATAAAAAAAATAAGTGATGACGATAGAACACGCATTTACGCATCAGATATTAACCGTCAGGATTTAGAGAAAGCGCAGGAAAATATTAATAACGCAAAAGTGGAAGACACGGTGAAAACGTTCCGCTCTTCCATTGAAGATTTTACACCGCCACCGGGCAAAGGAGTTGTTGTCATCAATCCACCGTATGGCGAGCGTATGGGCGAAAATGTGAATGAGCTTTACAAAAGCATTGGTGATGTTTTCAAGAAAAAATATGTGGGCTATGATTGCTGGATTATTACCTCCAACATGGAAGCAATAAAACATATCGGTTTAAAACCTACCCGTAAAATAACCGTGTTCAATGGTCCGCTGGAGTGCAGGTTCCTGAAGTTTTCTATTTATGAGGGAACGAAGAAAATTCACAAAGTTGAAAAGTTTAGAAAGTTGGAAGGTTTAGAAGGTTCGGAAAACTCAACTGAAGAAACTACTTCTTAGTTGCCAGCACCATTTTGGTGTTCAGTTTATTTCCGAGTGAAAGTACATTCACCAGATCCTGAATAGTCAATTCTTTATCGCAGCGCAGCATAATAATAGCTTCTGGATGCAGCGTAAGTTCTTTCTGCAACTCAGCTTCCAAACCTTCATAATTAACCTGAGTATTATTCACAAAATACCCCATATCTTTTGTTACCGTAAGATTGATTTCTTTCTTGTGAAGGTTCTGACTGCTTTGTGAGTTAGGCAACGAAACCTTTATCATGCTTGGATTTAAGAGCGTGGAGATAATGATGAAAAACAACATGAGAAAAAACATGATGTCATTCATAGCAGAAGTAAAAACCTCAGCGCCTAAATCTTTTTTCTTGCGGAGACTAATCATTTGGAAGGTTCGTTAAGAAGGTCAATGAAATTCATTACGTTCCATTCCAGTTTCTGAATAACTTTATTCAGCATAATATTCAACCAGTGGTAAGCGATGTAGGCAACAATACCAACAATCAATCCGGCAGCAGAAGTCACCATTTTCACATACAATCCCGCAGAAACACTGCCGATACTTACATCGCTTGTAACTGAAATATCGTAGAAGATTTTGATAACCCCTATAATGGTTCCAAGAAAACCAAACATGGGTGCAATACCAGCGATAATAGCCAATATCTGAATATTTTTTTCCATGCTGTACACCTCAAATTTTCCTGCAATTTCAATTGACTCTTCAATTTCTTTAATCGGTTTGCCAATGCGCGAAATTCCTTTTTCAATCATACGTGCAATTGGCTTTTGTGTGTTTTTGCAAAGTGTTAAAGCCGAGTCAGTTTTTCCGTCACGGATAAACTCGCGGATGTTGTTCATGAAGTTTTCGTCCATGCTGGCGTGACGTCTGATAGTGAGGTAACGCTCAATAAAAATATAAATAACCACCAGGGAAAGAATACCAATCGGAATCATAATAACTCCACCTTTCATGATTATTTCCATTAATGTCATAGGCTCGGGAATGGGCTGAACGGGAATAGCGGGAACGGCTGCTGCTGCTTTATTCAGTGTATCGATTGCGGTTGTAACCTGAAGAAGTATGGGTTTCATGTTTGTAGTATTGTTTCTTGTATAACGTAGGACTGAATAGATTTATTGTGTTCAGTCTTAATTTTCCTTGCAATATTCGCAAAACATGATGCCGAATTATTCGTGCGCTTCAAATAGATATTCACAATGATGGGCTGAAAAGTATGCGGTGAATAGCTATCCTTAAGATATGTTCAGGTAATTAAAACTGATGCGGCTAATTCTCTATCCATTATTTTTCCAACCTTTGCGATATTAACTTAACGTCATGAAAAAGTTTATTCGTTGTAAAGTTTTTACACTATTGTTACTCTACGGAGTTTATGCAAACGCCCAAACGTTTGATGCAGTCAACCGTTGCGGAGGAACAACAGCTTTAGACATTCCTGATTTTATTGATAACGATGTTGACGGACTTTCAGATGAACTTGAACAGGTTTTACTGAATGCTTACATTCCAAAATTTGTTCAGTTCAGTGACGATGGTTGTCCAGGACCGGCAATTGGCACATCCAATCCAACCGACAGCAACTTAGTTGTCTGTCATATTTTTCCGTTATTTCAACAATATGTATCTGGTAGTGATGCGCCTGTTCTTTATTCTACTCCTGCTGCATTAGTAAATACAAATTGTCTGCACACCGGAATAAGTTGGTTTGAAAATACGGTGATGATTTATTCAGCATTACTTTACGGCAGAGATTGCGGACTAACCGGACATACTGCAGATGTGGAAGGTGTTGCGGTTTCGGTAAGATACACCGAAACAAATGACGGAATTGCATGGCGCAGCGATACGGACCTCAATCACTGGGAAGGCTATAAGATACAAACCACCTCACATGC
>CAMDBK010000207.1 GCA_945889235.1 Chitinophaga pinensis | reverse complement strand
TTTATCGATTATCATAAATTATTTAGTCAAAGAAAGCGAAAAAACATCTTCGGCTTTGATGGTTCCTGAACATTTAAAATGTTTCTCAGGACAAGAACTTTTTCCATGCAATCCGCAAGGGCGGCAGGAAAGATTTTCTTTTGTTTGTGCAATAAACGAATTATCGCTTAGCGGTCCAAAGCCAAATTCAGGAACTGTTGAACAAAACACAGCAGTAACCGGAGCATTAACAGCAGAAGCTAAATGTAAAGGTGCAGAATCATTTACGTAATTCATTGTTGCATCCTTCATCAGAGATGCCGACTCTAAGAATGAAAGTTTTCCTGAAAGATTAATAATCCTCTTCTCGACTACGCTCGAAGTGACAGCCAATTTAATTTCCTCACAAAGATTGGAATCTGAAGGTGCTCCAAGCAAATAAATATTTTGTTCTTCAGGAATCAGTTTAATTAATTCCGCCCATTTATGAGTGCTCCATTGCTTGGTAAACCATACGGATGCGGGAGCAATGCAAACATATTTCCCCGCTTTGTATTCTGAAATTTTTTGAAAATCTTTATCAGAAGGATAAAGTTTTGGCTTGGAAGATTTACCGCCTGTAAGCTTTGCTATGAGTTTATGATTGCGCTCAGTTTCATGAACTCCGTTGCCGATTGTGTGTTCATATTTTTCAGTGAAAAGAAATGAAAACGGATTTTTATCAAATCCGATTTTATTTTCTGCTCCTGAAAATGCGGTTATAAATCCTGAACTTGCAAAACGGTGAAGGTTGATTACATAATCATACTTTTCTCTTCTTACTTCACCCAAAATCAGGAAAATTTCAGATGTTTTACTTTTCTTTTTATCCCAAATAAAAATCTTATTTAAAAAAGGATGAGCTGTGAAAATTCCTTCATTGCCTTTTCTCAATAAAAAATCAATCTTCCCTTTGGGATAAAATTCATGAAGCTTCTCAACCACTGCTGACGCGAGTATCACATCACCTGGAAAAGCTGTCTGAATTACAAGAAACTTCATTTATACCGCTATATTATGTTCGCGTAACGCATCATTCAACGAGGTTTTTAAGTCCGTACTTTCTTTACGCTGCCCAATGATTAAAGCACAAGGAACGTGAAAATCACCGGCAGGAAATTTCTTGGTGTACGAACCCGGAATAACTACCGAACGCGAGGGGACAAAACCTCTGTGTTCAACAGGCTCTTCACCTGTAACGTCAATAATTTTTGTTGATTTTGTGAGCACAACATTTGCGCCCAGCACAGCCTGCTTTTGCACATAAACTCCTTCAACAACAATACATCGTGAACCGATAAAACAATCGTCTTCAATAATAACCGGAGCAGCCTGAATTGGCTCTAACACACCACCAATTCCAACACCACCGCTCAGGTGAACATTTTTTCCAATCTGTGCGCAGGAACCCACAGTAGCCCATGTATCCACCATTGTTCCTGAGTCAACATAAGCGCCAATATTAATGTAGCTCGGCATCATGATTACGCCTCGTGCTACAAATGAACCATAGCGTGCAATGGCGTGCGGAACCACACGTACACCAAGTGCTGCATAATCTTTTTTCAAGGCAACTTTATCGTGAAACTCAAACGGACCAACTTCAATTGTTTCCATTTTTTGAATGGGGAAATAAAGTATCACCGCTTTTTTCACCCACTCGTTTACCTGCCAGCCATTGGGAGTTGGCTCAGCAACGCGCAACTCGCCTTTATCAAGCAGGGCAACTACTTCATTAATGGTTTCGCGGGTTTTAGGTTCAGAAAGTAATTCTCTGTTATTCCAGGCATTCTCAATTATCTGTTTCATCTTTTTTATAATGGTTTGCGAAAATACGGATTAAGCAGAATTATTTACCTGAAAGTATTTTCAAAGAATCAGGACCTGAATTAAATAAGAGGTCAAGAATACTCAGATTAGGAATATAGCCGTATCGTTCTTCAAACACCTGATTATATTGAGAAATCTGAGGCAACTGAGTTCTTTCATTTCTTAAATCAAGAATAGTATTTCCGTAATCAGCAATGTAGGTTTCGGTAAATTCAAAATTGATTTCCACCTTCAATAGTTTCAGCAAAACCTGGTGCAATGACATATTCAAATCAAAAAGCAATTCAGTTTTAGTAACAAAAAAAGGCTCTAATTCATCACTGTAATACTCAAAGTATGGCGAGTTGCGATAAGCTGAAACGATGGAACGCCAGTGAATTTTCTGCCAGTCTTCTTTATAACTAATCCGCACATCTTTTGCTGCAATATGATTTCCTCTTTTTTCGACAGGAACAGAAAGCAATTGTTTTCCGTTTGCTCCGTATATCTCACAGCGGCTTCGCATGGTTTGTTTTAAAAAGTTTTCATGCAAATCAAAAATCACATTTTTGCTTTTGACAATAACAGAATACATACCAACAGGAGCAAAATAACTTACCGGAACAACAACACAGTCAATCGGTTTCATAAATAAGAAAGAGTTAAAAAATATTAACTTGCCGCATTAATACACCAAATTCATGCGTGCAAATTTACTCCTCTTATCACTTACATTTTTTATTTTTTCAGTTAATTCATTTGCGCAGGATTTGCCAAATTACATGACCCCTGATGAGCAATTGCTCATGCCAGCTTATCTGCATTCGCATTCTGAAAAATCTATTACCCATCCGCCAACATCACCGGTGCGTGCTATGGCTGAGTGGGAAGAAATAAGCGGTTTGTGTATTCGCTGGACATCAAGCCAGCAAACGATTCTAAGGCAAATTGTTGCTGCCGCAAAATTGGAAACAATGGTTTATATTGTTTGCAGCGATTCAAATTCGGTAAGAAGTTACCTCACTTCAAACGGAGTTAATTTTACCAATATTAAATTTCTTCAAAAGCCATCTGACAGTATCTGGATACGCGATTACGGTCAATGGAACGTTTATAAAAACGATGTGGATTCTCTTTATCTTATTGATTGGATTTATAACCGTCCACGCCCTAATGACGATGCTGTTCCTTCGCAAATTGCAACAGCAACAGGGTTACCCCTTTACGAAATGGTGAATTCGCCAAACGATTTAACGCATACAGGCGGTAACTATATGGTAGATGGCTGGGGGACTGCTTTTTCATCGGAACTTATTTTGGATGAAAACCCCGGAATGAGCGAAACTGAAGTTGATAACATTATGCAAAATTGGATGGGGATTGACCGTTACATCAAAATGCCAACACTGCCGTATGATGAAATTCACCACATTGACATGCACCTGAAATTATTAGATGAAGAAACTTTGCTAGTTGGAGAATACCCATCGGGAGTTGCAGACGGACCGCAGATTGAAGCCAATCTTCAATATATTTTAAGTAATTACAATTCTGTTTTCGGAACTCCTTATAAAGTAATCCGCATACCTCAGCCACCTGATGGAGCAGGCGATTACCCTGATAATTTTGGTGATTACAGAACGTACACCAATAATGTTTTTGTAAATAAAACCCTTATTGTTCCAACCTATGCGCAACAATACGATACAACAGCATTGAGGATTTTACGCGAGGCGTTACCGGGTTATACTGTTGTTGGAATTAATTGCAATAACATCATTAATCAACTTGGAGCAATACATTGTATAACCAAAGAAATAGGAACAAGTGATCCATTGTTAATTACCCATCAGCCTTTGCCGAATACAACCAATACAACAACTCCTTATCAGGTTGATGCATGGATAAAACATAAAACAGGAATTCAAACAGGCACACTTTATTTCAGCACTGATACAACTCAAGGATATCAATCAGTTAGTATGACTTTAACAGATATTCCAACAGATACATGGACAGGTTATATTCCTGCACAACCCGCAGGAACAAGAGTTTTCTATTTCATTCATGCACAAGCAAACTCAGGAAAACAGCAGGTGCGTCCAATTACTGCTCCTGCCGGCTGGTGGAAATTTGATGTTACCGGTTTTACTACAGTTATTGAAAATTCAGTAAGTGAAAATAAAATGCTGAATGCTTACCCCAACCCTTCGCATGGCATTACGTGCATTCCGCTGAAAATTCAAGAGAGCATGAACGGAAGATTGTTTCTTACAGATATTCTTGGAAAAGAAATTACCACAATTTATTCAGGTAATTTTCAAAAAGGAGAAAAAAATTATTTCATTAATACAGCTGCTCTAAATGCAGGAACTTATCTGTTAATTCTTCAAACAGATAAAAACAGTTCAGTTCAAAAACTGATGATAAAATAAGTGAATTAGTTTGAACAGATTTTTATTCTGTTCTTGATGGCAGCTTCATTTCCAAGATCTGCAGCACGTTTAATATCTGCACAGGCATCATCTTTTTTATCAAGGATAAGAAGTTCAATTCCTCTGTTCAGGTAAGATTGGTCATCTTCAGGATAGAGTTCTATCGCATTTGAAAAATCCTGAATAGCCTTTTGGTGTTCATCCATTTTACTGTAAACAATTCCGCGGTTGTAATAGGCAACTGCATTTTTTGCATCATTAATAATTGCTTTGGTATAATCCGCAATCGCAAAATCATAATTTTCAAGGTAACGCTGAACAATTCCGCGGCATAAATAAGCTTCAGAATTTCTGCTGTCTATTAGAATTGCTTTATTTATATCTGCCAAGGCTTCGGTATATTTTTCGGTACTCATATAGCATTTTGAACGTTCAATGTAGGCTTGCACATCCGTAGCTTTAATTTTAATAGCAGTAGTAAAATTTCCAATAGCCATTTCATCTTTATCAAGATTGAAATTAGCAACACCAAAATTAAACCACGCATCATAATTATTGGGCAGCAACTTTACTGCAATATCAAGATTTTCCTGAGCATCCTGATAGGAGTGTTGATTGTTATAGAGTTGCCCTCTTAATAAATAAGCATCGCCAAAATTTTTATCAAACTTGGTTGCTCTTCCTAAGTCTGCAATTGCGCCAATCTGGTCACCTGTAGCAGATTTTGCCACGCCTCTGAAATAATATGCCTGCGAAAGTTTTGAATCAGCAGGAGGTTTAAATCCTTCAGGAAGTTTTTTAGGGTCAATGCCTAATTTATTTTCAGCAGCATTTATTGATTCTGTAAAATCAGCAATGGCACCATCCATCTGCCCAGCCTGAGCTTTTTTTAGACCTGAATTAAAAAATTCTTTGTCTTTATTATCCTGAGCCTGTAACTGTGAAGAGAAAAATAAAGCTAAAACAAAAGCAAGAATTGCTTTTGTTTTGCTGATAAATTTTTCTTCCGCGATTACCATTTCTCCTGAATTATTTATTGAATATAAACAAACGTTTTACGCTAGCTTATAATTATTGTTACTCGATTTATACCCTTACTCCAAATACTACTATATCATCAATCTGTTCATTTGAGCCTTGCCAATTTTCTAATGCTTTTTCAAGTTCCTTGTATTGTTCTTTCATCTTTAACTGACTAATTTCTATAAGAAGTTTTTTGAATTCACGCTTTTTAAATTTTTTATAAAATGGTCCGCCAAACTGATCTGAAAATCCATCTGAAAAAACATAAATTGCATCTCCCTTTTTAAGTTTAATTTCATGATTATCAAACTTCTTTAATTTTTCTCCTACAAACACACCAATAGGAAACTTATTTGCTTTTGTTTCCAGCAGTTCCCC
>CAMDBK010000206.1 GCA_945889235.1 Chitinophaga pinensis | reverse complement strand
ATGGAAGTTAGAAACCTATCCATTGCCATGATTGTAGAGCAGTGTGGTGGAAATCCAGGGCTTCTCTTTAAAACATAAAAATGGTCGGAATTTCTTCCGACCATGACTGCCTTTACAGGGGCCTTTTCTTCTTCAAATCCTATTTTAATTACCCAACCTTCACTTCTTTCACCGCTTTCACTTTTTCTTCCGCTTTTTTAGGAAGAACAACGTTCAGTATTCCGTTTTCGTACCTAGCTTCTAAGCCTTCTGTGTTAATGTTCTCAGGCAAGGTAAAGCTGCGGGTAAATGAACCATAGTTAAACTCTTTGCGGGTGTAGTTTTCTTTTGTTTCGGTGTTCTCCGCTTTGTGTTCGCCTTTAATTAGTAAGGTGTCATTCTCTACTTCCACTTTAATATCGGTTTTGTTAAAACCCGGGGCCGAAAGTTCAATGCGAAAATCTTTTTCGCTTTCCACAATGTTGGTAGCCGGAACAAAGTTGGCGCGTTCTTCAGTATTGCGGTTGTTGTTAAATAAATCGTTGAATAATTCATTTACATTGCCTGTGAAAAAAGGTGATGTTATGTAACCGTTTCCTGCAGGTCTTTTTAATTTTACGAGTGTCATGTTTTTAGTTTTTTAAGGTTAATGTTTTAGTTAACGATGGAGGTGTTTTCAATTGCTGTGCCAACCGAAAAAACAATATAAAAGAATGACTAAATGTCTTTTTGTTGCTTAACTGAAATGAAAAACTGTCAGAGCAAAATTCATCACATATAGTGATCGAAAAAATAATTTGGAAGATGGCAAATTGTCAGGTGCTGAAAAATAACAACGTACAGATATTTACTGTTGTTTTGGGTAAGCATCTACAGTTTCGGAGCAGAGTAAACGGCTCTTGTCTGCATACACGTAGGTCTTAAAACGTCCGGGATACTTGAATTCAATACTTTTCCAGAACCAGGTCCATGTTGGTTCTACATTAACGGGAACGGTAGATAAATAGGTTTCGTTGTTTAGTGAATCAAGTCCGAAAAAACGCAACTCAACTGAATCGGCTTCAATTGCATTGGGAAGTTTTATAAGCATGGCAACATTTGATGTCCCTGATTCCGGAATAAAAAAGAATTGGTTAAGGCCAATCGGGTCACCCTTTTCAGAAACGCTTTCACAGTAGTAAAGCCTTTGCGCTGAAACTGTGAAGTTTGAAAAGAGTAACAAAAACAAAAAGCCCTTCAGGGCAATCGTAAGGGCTGATTTCATAGTATTTATAATTATAGATAAGCAACGAAGGTAACATTAACTGGAGAGGTATTACAATAATTGACAGAAAGAATGCAACTTTGTCGTGCCGAACCTGACAAAACCCAATAGGCATATAAATTGATTTAGCAGAAAAAAAATTATTATTAACCCTTAAAAAACAAAAGAAAAATGTACGGATTTGATTTAACTTATTTATTAATGATTGGTTTCTTCATGATTGTTGGAATGCTGGTGAGCGGAAGACTGAAACGCGTTTTTGCAAAGTATTCGCAAATTGCTCTTTCATCTGGCTTAAGCGGAAAAGAAGTAGCCGAAAAAATGTTGCGCGACAGTAATATCTTTGATGTGAAAGTAATTTCTGTTGAAGGGCAATTAACCGACCACTATAATCCGATTGACAAAACTGTAAACCTTAGTCACGATGTATATAATGGCAGAAGTATTTCTGCAGCAGCTGTTGCAGCACACGAGTGCGGACACGCAGTACAACATGCAACAGCTTATACCTGGTTAGGTTTGCGTTCAGCATTAGTACCGGCAGTAAACTTTAGCAATCGGGCCATGAATTATATTTTCTTTGCCATGATAATTTTTGGTGCAGTTACCGCAATGTATAATCAGATACTATTAATTATCATTGTTCTTCAGGCTGCTATAACACTGTTCAGTCTTGTAACACTTCCTGTTGAAATTGATGCCAGTCAGCGGGCATTAGTTTGGTTAAATACTTCACGCCTTACAAGAGGTGAAGAACAACAACAGGCTACCACTGCTTTAAAATGGGCAGCCGGAACTTATGTTGTTGCCGCACTTGCATCTGTTGCCACACTGCTTTATTTTGTAATGCAGTATATGGGAAGAAGAGATTAATTGTTAACGGATTTAAATTTAAAAGAGTTCAGCAGTACTGTTGAACTCTTTTTTTTACATAGCAATTGCTGCGAACACATTCTTGTTGGTTATAAAGCACACAAAAACTTATTAACAACACGGTGAATTTTACGTTCTTTAATTTTCATTCTAAATGATTAACAAATAGCAAAATATAACTGATGGAAAATTTGAACTTTGTTGAAGAGAAAAAATCTTTTAAATATATTTAACAAAAAATTTGTTTGTAGAATTCTTATTTTTATATCTTCGCCCCTTGGCTAATCTGATTACTGAATAGATTAATCGCGTTCAATCATCCGTTCACCTTGTTAAATTAAATAGTAATCACTTAAAAACCAAGTTTATGAATACATTACTACTCTCCACCAACACAACAAACTGCACTACCAAAAATCTTAAAATGATGTCGGCTGTTATTATTATGACAGCCGTTTTTGTTTTTGGAAATATGGTTTCATTTGCTCAAACAAATGAAGAAGCACCGGTTTCAATTCCTGTTAACGGAAAATTGATGACGGTAAAAGAAGCGCAGTCAAAACAGTCAACTGTAAAAACAGAAAGTAAACCTGCTCTGGTTACTGAATCAAAATCAACAGTAGCGTCAAGAAGTAACAGAGCATCATCGGTTACTAAATTTGCAGAAGTAAAACCGTATGATAAATCTACAGTGGTTAATGATGTTACTCAAAAAGAAGTTATCTATCCTGAAATTCCCGGATTTACAGCTACCGGCAATTACGATGCAGATGCAAAAGCATTTGAAGTAGCTAAATCAAATTTGTATCAGAACAACCGTGCTGAATACAACAAATACTTCTCAGAAAAGTAAATTCCATTAGTATACGATAGTAGTCAAGATATTTAAACCGAACCAAACCCAAGCAATATGAATACAACATCTACCCCTCCGGCAAATGTGACATTTAAAAAAGTAACAGCAGCCTGCTTAAGTGCAGCACTTCTGTTTTTTGTTTCATTACAAACAATGGCACAGGTGATTCCTGCAGTACACTGCAGCAGTACATCATCTACAACAACATTCAGTAATTCAACTCCAACAGCTATTCCTACCGGTCCTGCTGTAGTTACAAGTACAATAGTTGTAAGTGGTTCAAGCACATACCTCTTTGACCTGAATGTTACTACTTTTATTACACATACTTTTGCGGCTGACCTTGACATTACGTTAACATCTCCTGCCGGAACAGTTGTTACCTTTACAACAGATAATGGCGCAGGGAATGATAATGTATTCAATGGAACAATTTGGGATGACGATGCTGACGCTGATGGTCAGGTTCCATATACAGCTAATAATGGCCTGACAACAGATCAGACTTATACAAATTTAACACTTGCTTCACCGTTGGTTCCGGAAGAAGCCTTAGGTGCTTTTATTGGTGAGGATCCAAATGGTACATGGACAATTACAATCTCTGATGATTTAGCTGGTGATGGTGGTTCTCTTGATTTATGGTCGTTACAGGTAACCGGTTTAGCTGCTGCACCATCTTCATTTTTTGATGTTTTTACTTCCAGCCCAGCCTTAGCTATACCAACAGGACCTGCAGTTGTTTCTTCAACTATTACAGTTAGCGGATTAGATCCTTATTTATTAGATGTTAATGCTATAACTAATATAACACACACTTTTGCGGCTGATTTGGATATTACAATTTCATCTCCAGCTGGAACAGTTGTTACACTTACTACAGATAACGGAGCAGGAAATGATAACGTATTTGCCGGTACTACCTGGGATGATGATGCTGATCCAGATGGCTTGGTTCCTTATACTTCTAATAATGGATTAGTTAGCGATCAGGTTTATGTGAATTTAACAGTTGCTACCCCACTTGTTCCTGAAGATGCTCTAGCAGCATTTATCGGTGAAAATCCTAATGGAGTTTGGACTATTACAATTTCAGATGATTTAGCCGGTGATGGAGGAACGTTGAATTCCTGGGAATTAGATATTACTTCAGTTGGAGATGTAACCCCCCCTTCAATTACATGCGGAGGTAACGTTACAGTAGGAACAGATGCCGGTGTTTGTGAAGCAGTAGTTGACCTTACCGGTGCAGCAACAGCAACAGATGATTGCTCAACACCAACAGTTACGTATTCACCTGCGAGTGGTTCAACATTCCCTGTAGGAACTACTTCGGTTCTTGCTACAGCTACCGATGCTGCAGGTAACACTTCAACCTGTTCATTTTTTGTAGTAGTTGGTGATGATGAAAACCCAACAGCAGTTTGTCAGGATATTACAGTTGATCTGGTTCCTTTGGATGAAGAGATTTATCAGATTGCAAGTTTAAATACTGGTGGGGGAGCAGAAATTACGGCTACAGCAAATGGTCCTGCTACTAGTATGGGAGATGTTATTGTGTTGGGAGGAACAAGCAGATTGATAAATAATGTTCAGGTGGCAGTTTTTAACTTGGCAAGTCTTGCAGCATTTGATTTAACATTGAGTATTTATAGTGATTGCTCAGCAAGCTTAGGTGCAGGTACAGCATGCGGAAGCGGGCCGGGAACACTTATAGCCACACAAACTTTAACAGGCATAACACTTCCTTTATTGGCTACAGGATATCTTATTGACTTTCCATTTCCCGACCTGGATGTTTCAGGTGAAGTTGATCAAACAATTTCTGTTGTTTTAAATGCGAGCAGAAATGATGTTTATTGGTTTGTTAATTGCAACCCCGGAATTGGAAGTTCCACACCAAATACAACTCGTTGCGGAAGTGTAGTTGCAAATAATGGCTGCGCTAGAAACTTTGGAACAACCAATGCATTTTATATAAATGTTACTGCTACGTCAAGCACTTACGGAGCAATAATTTCAGGAGGTGATATTGATAACGGAAGCACTGATAATTGCGGTATAGTTGATTACAGTGTATCGCCAAGTTCTTTCTCATGTAGTGATATTGGTACCAATCCAGTTACTCTTACAGTTACGGATGCAGCCGGAAATTCTTCAAGCTGCAATGCAACAGTAACAGTTCAGGATGTAGATGCTCCGGTAATTACATGCCCTGCTGATATTACAGTTGGAAATGATGTTGGAGATTGCGGTGCAGTAGTTACTTTTAGTGCTACTGCTACTGATAATTGTTCAGCTACTATTACTTATGACCCAGCAAGCGGCTCATTCTTTGCTCTAGGAACTACAACAGTAACAGCTACTGCTGAAGATCTTTCAGGAAATACAGATGTATGTACATTTACTGTAACAGTAAATGATACAGAAGACCCTACTGTTGATTGTATTATTGACCCTGTTGTTTGCAATACTTATGCAAGTGCAGATGTTCCCGTTGATATTTTAGATGTTGCTACAGTAACTTCAACACTTACTGTTGGTGGTGCAGGAACACTAGTAAATGATATTAATGTGCTTGGTCTTATTGGAACACATACATGGGTAGGTGATTTGACGGTTTCGCTTACAAGCCCGGGTGGAACAACTGTTCAGTTGTGGTCAGGTTTATGCGGCAGTTCAGCTAACTTCAAT
>CAMDBK010000205.1 GCA_945889235.1 Chitinophaga pinensis | reverse complement strand
AGAGTCTAGGTTCGAGCCCTAGTAGGTCAACAAAAATCCTCCACATTTCAGGAGGATTTTTTGTTTTCCAAACATTTTGAAATAGAATTAGTACACAATTATTATCAGAATATTAAGTAATTCAATACATTTAGCTTTATATATAAAATCATTTTATGCGCTTTATCAGTTTTATCTTCCTTTTTATTTCACTTGTATTTTTAAGTATTTCAATTCCTTCGTGCAGAAAAGATACTGCTCTTACAGCAAACGAACCTGTTCCATGGGATACAACCGATTATTTAAAAATAAATCAGTTGCAGGTAATCGGAAGTCACAACAGTTACCGGTTGCATACCTATGAGCCCATGTACAATTTTGTCCAAAATCTTAGTGGTTTACTTCCTGCACAATATGACCCCAACGGCTGGGATTATTCACATCTTCCGCTTGACCAACAGTTCAATGATTTTGGAATCAGGGCAGTTGAATTGGATATTTATTATGACCCCAACGGAAATAAATTTAATATGCGCAGAGCAAACGGATTGGTTAATCAGCCCATCAATTGCGGAATAGCAGAGCTGCAGGCACCGGGAATGAAAATTCTTCACGTTCCTGATTTTGATTACATGACAAACTACTACACGTTTGTAAGTGCACTAACCGTAATAAAAAACTGGTCTGATGCTCATCCGCGGCATCTTCCCATTCTCATTCATATTGAATCAAAGACAGATGCTGTTGCTCTTTCGGGTTTTACTTTAACAATTCCTGTTCCCTTTGATGCTGCGGGTGCTGATGCGATTGACGAAGAAATAAAATCTGTTTTTGGTGAAACCTTAGACAAGGTTATTACTCCAGATAAATTCAGAGGAAATTATTCTACCCTTAGTGAAGCAGCTGAAAATGGCGCCTGGCCAATGCTTGGCAATTCAAGAGGAAAAGTAATTTTTGTAATGGAAGGTCAGGCTATTGATCCTTATCTTTCAGGGCATCCGGTATTAGAAGGACGCGCTGTTTTTATTTTTTCAGATGCCGGAAACCCGGAAACTGCTTTTGTACTTTTAAACAGCCCAATAACAGATGTTGCTGAAATAACACAAACGGTTGCAGCAGGTTATATGGTAAGAACACGTTCTGATGAAAACACAGATCAGGCAAGAACAGGAGATTATTCAAACATGAATGCTGCATTTAGCAGTGGTGCACAAATTATTTCCACAGATTATTACAAATCTGACCCGCGCGGAGTGGCCGGAGACAGTGGCTGGACAGATTATCAGGTACGGTTTCCTAATCAGGAACTGGCAAGAATAAATCCTGTTTCAGCTGCCGATAAACAAGGAATTGGAATACTAAAAGAGTAATCGGTTTTGCTTTTTAGAAATAATTTTTTCTACTTTGTTGAGATGAAAAATTTTATTCCATCTGTTTTTATTTTGTTTTTACTCACTGTTTTTTCATCGTGCGAAAAACGGGTTTGTGAAAAAAATAGTACAGCAACCCTTATTATTACTAATCAAACCATAAATCCAATTCAGTTTTATTTTGACGGAGTTTATTTGTATGATATGATTGAACTTACCAATGAAACACTGGAAGTCAATATAGGCTCACATACTTTTGGTGCAAAAACTGAAGGCTCTACTTTTGCCGACACGTTGAAGTGGGAAGAAGTACAGGCGTTCTCGGTCTGTGAAAATGTGGAATATACTTTTGAATAATTCTTTTTTTTGCTTCTCAACTACGCCCGAAGTGACAGATAGGTCCTTATTCTTTCTCCCAGTCCATCGTGCGTTTCACCGCTTTCTGCCAGCCTTTGTAAAGTTTTTCGCGTTTTGCTTTTTCCATTGAAGGAGTAAAAACCGCATCAGGTTTTTTGCTTTTAGCCAGTTTATCTTTCTGATAAAAACCTACCGCAAGTCCTGCAAGCAATGCTGCACCCAAGGCAGTAGTTTCAATCACTTTCGGACGATTTACTTTTACGCCAAGAATATCGGACTGAAATTGCATGAGCAAATTATTTGCACAAGCTCCTCCATCCACATTCAGTTCTTTCAGTTTCACATTTGAATCAATTTCCATGGCGCTCAACACATCACGTGTCTGGTAAGCCAGCGACTCCAATGTTGCGCGAATGATATGCGATTTACTGCTTCCTCTTGTCAAGCCAAAAATTGCTCCGCGTGCATACATATCCCAATACGGTGCGCCAAGCCCGGCAAATGCAGGAACTACATACACTCCTTCTGTGTCTTTAACTTTCATGGCATAATATTCTGAGTCAGGAGCCGAGTCTAAAATTTTAAGTCCGTCACGCAACCATTGTATTGCTGCACCGGCAATAAATATGCTTCCTTCCAAAGCATATTCTACTTTTCCATTTACTCCCCATGCGATGGTGGTGAGCAACCCATTTTTAGATTTCACCATTTTCGCGCCCGTGTTCATCAACATAAAACAACCCGTTCCGTAAGTGTTTTTTGCCATGCCGGGTTCAAAACAATGTTGTCCGAACAAGGCTGCCTGCTGGTCGCCTGCAATGCCCGCAATAGGAATAGCGATGTTGTCAAACAATTTTGTTTCGCCATAAACACAAGATGAATCTTTTACTTTGGGCAGCATAGATTCAGGAATTCCAAGTTCTTTCAATAACTTTTTATCCCATTCTTTTTTCGCGATATTATAAACCAAGGTGCGTGAAGCATTGGAATAATCTGTTACGTGAACTTTGCCACCTGTCAGGTTCCAGAGCAGCCATGTATCAATGGTGCCGAAAAGCAATTCCCCTTTTTCTGCTTTTTGTTTTGAACCTTTTACATTGTCTAAAATCCATTTCACTTTTGTGCCTGAGAAATAGGCATCAATCACTAATCCGGTGTTTTCTTTCACATACTTCTCCAATCCTTTTTTCTTCAATGCATCACAGATAGAAGCTGTTCTGCGGTCCTGCCAAACGATTGCATTGTAAACCGGCATGCCGGTTTTTTTATCCCACACCACCGTAGTTTCACGTTGGTTGGTAATACCGATTGCAGCAATTTCATTGATATAAATACCTGCAGATTTTATCACCTCGCGCGCTGTTTCCATTTGCGTTTGCCAGATTTCCATGGGGTCGTGTTCCACCCATCCCGACTGAGGAAAAATTTGTCGGAATTCTTTCTGCGCAACATTTTTGATGTTACAATCTTTGTCAAATAAAATGGCTCTTGAGCTGGTTGTTCCCTGATCTAAAGCGAGGATGTATTTTTTAGTCATATACTTTTTATGATTTTACAAATTGTGGATTTTGCAATCTTGAATTCCAGAAAATAAAAACAACGGAAGAAAGAAATGCAATGTGTGTTAAAACTAATTGCGCCAGATGATTAATCGGCATCAAAAAAATAATTAACGGAAAAAGCATAAGCCTAATATTCTCGAAAATAAAAGTCCAGCGCTTGTTTTCAAACATAGTAGCCATAACCGTTAGCGTAAGAATTAAATAAATTGCTGCACTAAGATTTTTCCAGAACTGCATTTGCTTTTCAACTGCAAGATAAATTACTATAACCATTGTAAGAATTGAAAACTGCACCAATACATATTTGTTGATTGCCGGGTTGTAAACAAAATCAAATTTTTTGTAGGTGCTTTTATCTACTTTTTGCGGAAATTCTGTTCCTCCTAATTCATCAGGTTTCCAGCCGGGATGTTTGAAAAACAATTTCACTTTATCACTGAAACGCGAAAATGGTTTTCCGATTTTAATAAGGTCGAAAAAGTAATGCACGTTAGCCCATGCGGGATTCCAAGTTTTAACCGGAGATGTGATTCCATAAACCACTTCTTCTTTTTCTTCTTCAAATGTTCGGAACATGCGATCCCAGATGATAAACATGCCTGCATAATTTTTATCAATGTATTGCGGGTTTACACCGTGATGCACACGATGATGTGAAGGTGTGTTAAGAAATAATTCTATAAAATCAAGCTTGCCAATGTATTTTGTATGAATCCAAAACTGGAACAAAATATCAATGCCTGCAACGATTAAAAGTAACTCCGGCTTAAAACCAAACCATGCCAAAGGAAGAAACATAAAAAATGTCATGGCAGAAAAAAACCAGGGCTGACGCAGGGCAACTGTCAGATTATACTCTTCACTGGAATGATGAACAATATGTCCGCCCCAACCGATATTTATTTCATGCCCGAAACGATGCGCCCAATAAAAAATAAAATCAAAGGCAAAAAGCAGAACCAAGCCGGTAAAGAGATTGGAGGGCATTTCATAAATGCGATACTTGTAAACAAAAGCATACAGCATCAGCATAAGCGCGCGGGTAAAAACGCTCATCACTTGTTCGCCAATGCCAATGTTCAAGTTTGCAATTGAATCATTTAAACGAAAAGCATTTCCTTTTTTCTTTTTGTCAACCAGCACTTCAATGCCGATAAGTAAAAGAAAAAATGGGATAGCGAAGATGATGTAATTAATATTCATTTCACTTGATTTCAATATAGGACGATGCATCAAATATAGGAAATAAGATATTCCTTTCTCGAGTGAAATCCTAAGTGATGCTCGATACTCTAAAATTTGAATTACAGCTAAACAAATTTAGCTTAAAACGGTATATTTTATGATGAGTATTTTATTGAAAAATGACTCCTGAAATATTAAAAATAAAATGAAGTTTGGGAAGAAAAAATATTGATAGGTTGGTTTGGTTGAATAATTTGTTCCATTTGAGAAATTATTCCTGTCGCCCATGTGTAATCTGTAAAGGGTGGAACTGCTACATTTATCTGTATTTCAGGATTAGACCATATATTAATATTATTATAGCCTGGATAATTATTAGAGAACCCTGCATTTGTATAACTATCAAAATAAACAGTTTTAAATGAAATTATATTGGGATTCTCAGAGAGAAATAAATATTTGTTAAACCATACACCTCGATTATCCCAATTCCAGCTAGGATTTTCAGAATTAAGTTTTCCATTAGTTATTGTCTCAAGTGTCTCGCAATCACCTTCAATCATCGCAGTTATAAATGGATGAATAATGTCGGGATTTAGAAGATTCTCACTTTGTCCGAATCTTGATGGTATATCATATGAATTAAGAAATTCCGGATTGTTTTTTGCAGCATAAAGGTACGATATCCAATCAAGCTTACCTGCTGAAGTTTGAAAACCATGCGGAGACCAAGCATCACATACCCATGCTTGATTATTATTAAGTTTTGTTAAAAGAAAAACATGTACGGAAGTATACTGTATTTCTATGAAATCCTTATACCCGAAATAGTCATGAAGGAGTTGCTTTAAAGCCTCACTTCTATTGCCGCACGCTATTCCAATAGAATCATTTTTTCCATAAGCATATTTTTCTTTAAAGGAAAGTGATCTCCAATACAAATATTCAGGCAAATCTGGTTCCCCTTTTACATCAAAATCAAACACCCTCCACACCCAAGAGGTAATAGTTTCCAGTGAGTCAACCTCATTGATGCATAAAGTAAGTTTTTTATTGAGAAGTAAAAGGCTTTTTTCTAAACTTGGTAGGGCTCTTCTATTTAGTCGCCCCTCAAATTGTCTATAACAGGTGATTTTATTGACATTGTTGAAAATACAGGTGATAAAAATCTGCCGAAAAAGTAATGATTAGTATTAAAAAGCGGCAAATTTGTTCATGCTTGCAAAACAAAAAAACAGTTCACAAATG
>CAMDBK010000204.1 GCA_945889235.1 Chitinophaga pinensis | reverse complement strand
ACAAACCGAAATGCTGCAGGAAGCTTTTCCGGGATATAAAGCTCCATTGACTGCTGAACAAATGTCTAACTACATTTCAGAATTTGCGATGAACGGAAGCAAGTTTTATAACGGAAAAATACTTCCGGTATCGCTTTCAACGCCTTAGTCGGTTTGATGGTTATCGATGTATACATATAGTTGGTAGCTTATTTTGTGTCTTTTGTAATTTTATCTTTTTTTGAAATCCAAAATAATATACGTTTGTAAAAACACAACCCAAATAAATACTTCAAATGTTTAAAACAAAACTCATTACAACTTTATTATTCAGCTTTATTACAAGCATCGTTTTTGCACAAGTTCAACTGGTAACAGAAAACGAGGCTGGTATTTCAAAGCGCCTTCAACATGAAATTGACATGACTAAAGACCCGGTACTGGGTTATGTTCCGAAAAATAAATTGTTTGATGCTTATCGTATCAGAAAAGACAGAGTTGATATTTTGAATGCGGAAAATTTTCGCTCAGCATTCACATGGGTTGAGCGCGGTCCTAACAGTGATGCGGTAGGTCCCAGCAACGGAAACACAAGACCCGGAAACGGAAAAACTTCTGGCAGGGTAAGAGCAATTTTGGAAGACCTTGGTGATGCAACCGGTAATACCGTATGGGTGGGTGGTATTGATGGAGGTTTATGGAAAACAACGAATATCAGTTCTAACCCTGCAACCTGGGTAGCTATTAATGATTTTTTCGGAAACTTAGCAATTGGCAGTATTTGCCAGGACCCAACTGACTATAACATTATGTATTTCGGAACAGGTGAAAAGGCTATTAATGCTGATGCCGTTAGAGGTGCAGGTGTTTGGATAAGCACCGACCACGGTGTTACATGGGCTGTTATGAGCGGCACCTCCAATTTCTGGAATGTGAGTAAATTGATTTGCGATGCCAGCGGTAACTTATATGTTGGCTGCAATTCCATTTCAAACACAGCGGGTTTGCAACGCTATACCAAATCTTCTGCAACATGGTCTAACATTACACCTTCGGGACTGGATACACGTATTCCGGACATAGAACTGAGCAGCACCGGCAGACTGCACGTTACCTGCGGATATTACAATACACCATCCGGCAGTTCAGGATACCGGTACACAGACACTCCCGCATCCGTAACAAGCGGCACATGGACAAGCCCTGCAACAACTTTTACAACTCAATACAATGTTGATTTGGCAAGCAATGGAAATACGCTGTATGCGTTGCCATCAACTTCTGCATGGGAAGTTACTTCAATTTACAAATCAACTAATGGCGGAGCTAACTGGTCAGCAATAACTACTCCTGCATTTACAAGCGGACAATCGTGGTATAATATGGCAGTGGCCGTTGATCCAACAAATGCAAATAATGTTATTGTTGGCGCTTTAGATTGCTACAAAACAACCAATGGAGGAACCAGCTGGACAAAAATCAGTAACTGGTACGGCACCACCGGCCAGTATGTACATGCCGACCAGCAGGCAATGATTTGGCGCAGCAACAACCGTGTGCTTGTAGCAAGTGATGGTGGAGTTCATCTTTCAGCAGATGGCGGAACTACCTTCACTGACCGCAATGTTGGTCTCAGGATAAAGCAATTTTATGCAGTAGCAGTTCACCCCACTTCAGCAGATTATTTTTTGGCAGGCGCACAGGATAATGGTGTACACCAATTGAATGGCGCAGGTTTAACAAGTTCGGTGGAAGTTACCGGTGGCGATGGAGCCTATGTTCACATTGACCAGAACCAGGGACAGTATCAATGGGGCTCCTATGTTTATAATCAATACCGCAGAAGCACCAACAGTGGTGGTTCGTGGACATCTGTAAACTATTCAAGTTCGGCAGGGCGCTTTATTAACCCAACCGATTATGATGATGTCAACAACATCATGTATTGCAGCGGAAACGCTAACCAATACGTGCGCTGGAATGATCCGCAAAGCGGTGCAACCTTTACGGCTGTAACCATGAGCGGATTAAGCAATGGAAAAGTATCAGCAGTAAAAGTTTCGCCTTACACCAACAATACCGTGTTTTTTGCAGGTGGCGGAAGCGGTGTAACACCTTCTTTAATTAAGGCGGCCAATGCCAACGGAACACCCACGTTTACCAATATCATTGGCACAGGAATGACTACTGCAAGCGCCAATATTTCATGCATAGAAGTAGGAACTTCTGACCAAAACATTATTGTTGTTTATTCAAACTACGGAGTAAATAATGTTTGGGTAACTGCTAATGGCGGTACTTCATGGAGTGCTGTTGACGGCAGCCTGCCTGATATGCCCGTACGCTGGGCAATGTTCTATCCCGGTGATAATACCAAAGCAATTATTGCAACTGAAACCGGTATCTGGCAAACCATGTTGATAAACGGAGCATCTACCATTTGGGAGCCTGAACCAACTTTCCCGAATGTGCGAACCGATATGTTGCAATACCGCAGTAGTGATGCACTCATTTCAGCGGCTACGCACGGAAGAGGAATTTTTACGGCAACTTTATCTGTAGGACCAACCTGTGGAATTGTTACCGGATTGAATGCTTCGTCAATTGGTGATAACACCGCTACTCTTAGTTGGTCAGCATTATCAGGAGCATTAAATTATGATGTGGATTATAAATTAAACTCATCATCAATCTGGACAAATGCTGCCGCAGCAACAACTAACCTATCCGTTGCTTTAAGCGGATTAACGCAGGGAAGCTTATATGATTACCGGGTAAGGCCAAATTGTGATGGAGCTACAGGTGCTTATACACAGGCACAATTTACAACCACTGCACCTTTTGTTTGTAACGCACCTTCCGGTCTTTCTTCAAGTGCTATCTCTTCAAGCAGTGCAACTGTAAGCTGGACAGCAGTAAGCGGTGCACTTAGTTATGATGTTGATTACAAATTAACCAGTAACGGAACATGGACAAATTCAATAACAGCAACAACAAGCACTTCAAGAAGCATCAGCGGATTGGCAGCAAGTTCTGTATATGACTGGAGAGTAAAAACAAATTGCAGCGGTTCAGGAAGCGGATACAGTCAGGGACAGTTTACAACAGCTGCTGCAACAACTTGTCCGGGTGCTTATGATGTAAGCACTAACGGAACATATTCCGGTGCAGCCACTATTCCTTTCAACACAGATGTTTATGGATTAATAAATGTAAGCGGTGATAATGATTATTACAAATTTGTAATCACTACCGGAGGAACGGCAACCATAACCTTAACTAATCTTCCGGCCAATTATCAGCTTTACTTGTATAGCGCTAACGGCACAACTCAATTGGCAAGTTCAACCAACAGTGGTACAACCAGTGAAACAATTTCAAGAACCTATACTGCGGGAACTTACTATGCAAGAGTAAACGGAAGAAACAGCAATACCTACAATGCTTCCAATTGCTATACGTTGAAAGTGGCTTTAGGTACAGCAACAGAACAGGAAATGCCTGAAGTTTCACAACCTGAAGTTACACTTGCCGAAGAAACTCAACCGGCATTCAGTGTTACACTTTTCCCAAATCCTGTTTCTGAAAAACTTACAGTTTATATCATTGGTGATAACAGCCGGAAAGTGCTGACTTTATTTGATATCAGCGGCAGAGTTGTTTTTACAGAAATGGTTAATGAAATGTTTACCACACTTGATATGCAGAAACTTTCACATGGCATGTACATTGTTAAAATTACTCAGCCTGATGGAAAAATACTGCACAGTGAAAAAATTGTGAAAGAGTAAGAAAGAAGAAATATAATATCTCAGGGAGTCTTAGATTTATTCTCTATCAGGAGTTGTTTTTTTTATTGTAAAATGAAGGAATTTTGCTGTTCAATAGTTCCTGATTCATTTATATTGCCAACCTCCTCATATTAAATAATTAATAAATTTGCTGCATGATTTTTACAGCGCGGCAGATTGCCGGCATACTCAACGGCACAGTGGATGGAAATCCTGATGCGCAGGTAAGCAAAGTATCTAAAATTGAAGAGGGTGAACCCGGTTCACTTTCCTTTCTGGCTAATCCAAAATATACAGAATACATTTATTCTACTAATGCCAGTGCAGTAATAGTAGGTAAAGATTTTGTTCCTCAAAAAAAAATAAATACTACACTTATCCGGGTTGATGATGCTTATCAAAGTTTTGCAAAACTGCTGGAATACTATAATAAACTGAATAAAAACAAGCAGGGAAAAGATTCGCTAAGCTATGTTTCTGATACAGCTTCCATTGGAAAAAATACCTATATCGGAGCTTTTGTTTATGTGGGCGAAAACGCGGTGATTGGCGATAACACAAAACTTTATCCCGGAGTTTATATTGGCGATAATGTAAAAGTGGGAACAAACTCAACACTTTTTCAGGGAGTTAAAATTTATCATGAATGTGTAATCGGAAATGATTGTACGCTTCACGCAGGCGTTGTAATCGGTGGTGATGGATTTGGTTTTACACCCAACGCTGAAAATAATTATGCAAAAGTTCCACAAATAGGAAATGTGGTTATTGAAGACAATGTGGAAATAGGTGCAAACACTACCATTGATAGAGCAACCTTGGGTTCTACTATTATTAGAAAAGGTGTAAAATTAGATAACCTGATACAAATTGCGCATAATGTTGAAATAGGGGAGAACACTGTTATTGCAGCGCAGACAGGTGTTGCGGGCTCCACCAAAATTGGTAAGAACTGTATGATTGGCGGTCAGGTTGGAATTATAGGACATTTGACTATTGGAGACAAGGTAATGATTGCAGCGCAATCAGGTATTGGAGCAGATTTAAAGGATGGAGAAATTGTACAGGGCTCGCCCGCTTTTGGCGTAGGCGAATACAAACGCTCGTATGTAGTATTTCGCAGACTTCCTGAATTAAATGCTAAAATTGCAGAACTGGAGAAATGGCTCGCAAAGGCGCAAAGCACGCTAAGAAAATAAAACCTTTGCGAACTTAGCGCCTTTGCGATCAACATAAAAAAAAATAATGAGCGATTTTCAGAAAACAATAAAAGAAGCCGTTACAATGACCGGTGTTGGTTTACACACAGGTAAAGAAACGCATCTTACCTTCAGGCCTGCGCCTGTTGACCACGGTTTTAAATTTCAACGGGTTGATTTGGATGGCAAGCCAATTATAACGGTTGACCCGGATAATGTGATTGATGTTTCGCGCGGTACTACTTTGTCTGAAAATGGCGCAACCGTTGCCACCATTGAACATACGCTTGCGGCATTAGTTGGAATGGAGATAGATAATGTGCTGATGGAACTGGACGGACCTGAACTTCCGATTATGGATGGCAGTTCAAAACCTTTTATGGATGCCCTAAAAAAAGCAGGTGTTGAGGAACAGGATAAAGCACGCGTTTATTTTGAACTGGAGGATAAATTAGAATTCAGAGATGATGAGCGCAACGTTGAAATCTTTGCAATTCCTGCACCTGATTACAGAGTTACGGTAATGATTGATTACAATTCTCCGGTTTTAGGAAGCCAACATTTTACACTTGAAAAACTTTCAGATTTCGGGAAGGAAATTGCTTCAAGCCGTACGTTTTGTTTTTTGCATGAACTGGAATACCTGCACAAAAATAATCTGATTAAAGGCGGTGACATGAGCAATGCCATTGTGGTGGTTGACAAACCGGTTTCACAGGAAGAATTAGACAGT
>CAMDBK010000203.1 GCA_945889235.1 Chitinophaga pinensis | reverse complement strand
AACGTTCCTCCCATCAATTTTACAAGCTGGTCAACTATTGTTAAACCCAAACCTGTCCCACCATATTTGCGCATGGTATCACTGCTTGCCTGTGTAAAACTTTGAAAAACCAATTCAATTTTATCCTTGGGAATTCCAATTCCTGAATCTTCAACCTGAAACTGAATAATACATCTGTTTCCGGAAGTGCTTTTTAATTCTGCACTCACCTCAATCCATCCTTTTGAAGTAAATTTTAACGCATTATTTACAAGGTTTATTAAAATCTGGTCTAAGCGTACAGCGTCACCGGTAAGCACTTCGGGGATTTTTTTATCAATATTATAAATCAGCTTGATATTTTTTTCGTGCGCCCGTTTAGCAAATAAATTTTTAATTGTTTTTATTACTTCCGGAAAACTGAATAATACTTTTTCAATATTTAGTTTTCCCGCTTCTATTTTTGAAAAGTCAAGAATATCATTGATAATAACGGTAAGGTTATCACCCGCCTGGCGGATTGCATTCACGCTGTCCTGCTGGTCGGAATTGAGTTTTGACTGCATCAGCAATTCGGTAAAACCAATGATTGAATTCATGGGTGTCCGAATTTCATGACTCATGTTTGCCAGAAACTGTTCTTTAACTTTTGCTGAGCGTTCGGCTACATCTTTTGCGCGGATTAACTCAAATTCTATTTTCTTTTTTTCTGTAATATCATTAACAATTTCAATATGCCTGCCTTTCAGTTCATGGTCATCTTTAACAGGTGTGTTGGTAATTGAAATCCAAAACGGAGTACCGTTTTTATGATAGTTTAGTATCTCAATATAATAGGGTTCTTTATCGGCCTGTTTTTTACGGGCATAATTAATGGTATCCATATTGGTGCCCGGACCAAGCAATAATGAACTCGGAGTTTTGCCCACTATTTCATCTAAGGTATAGCCTGTAATTCTTGTAAATCCTTCATTAACCCATTCCACAACTCCGTCAGAAAAAGAAATAACAACACCGTTATCGGTGTTTTTTGCAACCAAAGAAAGTTTATTAATCTCTTCGTTCTTTTTTATTTCCTCTGTAATATCTTTTGCAGCAGCATAGAGCATCCCTGTTTCTGGGTCAGGAGCTGAAGTCCAGTCAAGTACTTTATAGGAACCATTTTTACAGAGGTAACGGTTTCTGAAATGAATGGTAGGTATTCCTTCCGATAATTTTTTAACCTCATCCAAGGTTACCTGCAAATCATCAGGATGAATAAAATCAAGAAAGGGCTTTGCTAATAATTCTTTCTGCGTAAAGCCCAGTACTTTTTCAAATGCCGGGTTTAGTTTTTTAAAGTAGCCGTCAACACCTGCAATGCAAAGCAAATCAAATGAGAGAGAAAAGAATTTCTCAAACTCAGTTGAAATTATTTTTTGATTTGCTTTTAAAGGAGGCATCCTGATTATTTATATTGCCTCTTACAAATTCAGGAAGGCAATGGTTACAAAATATTCAGTCTTCTTACCAATCCGTCTTTGTTAGAGCGGCTTACAGGAATAAGTTTATCATTCAATACAATGGTGTTTTCTTCTATAACACTTATCCGGTCAAGCCTTACAATGTAGGAACGGTGAACGCGCATAAACTCTGCTGAAGGAAGTTTGCTTTCAATGGCTTTCATAGTTGAAAGCACGGTGTAGCGGGCGGTTTTGGTGTAAATATTTACGTAATCAGAAAAAGCTTCGATGTAATAAATGTTCACCAGTTCCAGTTTCACTAATTTAGATTCCTGTTTTATGAGCAGAGAATTACTGCCTTCACTTTGCACATTTTCATATATCTGACGGGCTTTTTCAACTGCTTTCAGGAAACGTGCGTACTGCACGGGTTTTAAAAGATAGTCGGTAACATTGTATTCAAACGCATCAACCGCGTACTCCTTTTTGGAAGAAACGATAATAACCTGACACGAAACTTCAACATTCTTTATGAATTCTATACCGCTCATTTCGGGCATCTCCACATCCAGGAACATTAAGTCCACCTGGTTATCGCGGATAAACTTTTGCGCCTCTACAGCATCTTTACACTCAGTAAGAATGGTAAGGAAATCTGCGCGTTCAATACATTTCCGGAGCGCTGCTCTTGAAAGTTCATCGTCATCAACTATTATACAGTTCATTTTATTTGTTTTATGTTATTTACCAATTCCTTCTACGTTTAATTCAATACACCAGTGACCGGCTACACGGTTGTTATACATGTACAGTTCAAATTTTACTTTCGGTGCTTTTTTAAGTTCAAAACCAACTAATTTCCTGAAATTGGTGTCTTCTAAATACAGGTCATTTGTTTTATCTTTTTCTATCAGTTTCCACTCTGTGTTAGCTGCAAAACAGGCTTTTATTTTTTCTTTATAGGATTCAAATTCCTGAACCAGCTTAGCTTCGGGAACATCACCTTTTACAGTACTTACAGCAATAATTTCTTCGTAACCGGGATATTCACCGTTATCATAAACATAGCCTTTATCGTTGCCGACTTTTACAGAAGAAAGGTAATACGGACGCTGAACTCCTGAAATAATTTTAGAGGTTGCCTCACCGCGCAAACTTGTAAACTGCGTGTTTCCCTCTGTAAGAATTTTCTTAAGATTAGCGCACAAGTCATCCTGCGCAAAAACAAAAGAAAACGAAATAAATACGCTTAAAACAGTGGTTAATATTTTCCTCATTTAGCTGGTTGATTCTGAATAGGAGATGACAAAAATAATTGTTTTAATGAAACGAACAGAAATAATTAACAAGGAGTTGATATTCCACAGCCAGATTAAAGCAAACAGCATTCCTTTAAGATTTATGTATTTAACTATATTTGCAGCCGCTTAAAAAAAACTGCACTAACAATGACGGATATTGCCATGAAACAGATACAGATGGTTGATCTTAAAACCCAGTATGCAAAAATAAAGACTGAGGTGGATGCAGCTATTCAGAATGTTATCAGTAACACTGCTTTTATAAACGGACCTGAAGTAAAATCTTTTCAGGCTGAGCTGGAGAAGTACTTAGGTGTTAAACACGTTATTCCCTGCGCCAACGGAACGGATGCATTACAGATTGCCATGATGGCGCTGAATCTGCAACCGGGTGATGAAGTAATTACCGCCAACTTTACCTATGTAGCAACTGCCGAAGTTATTGCGCTGTTGAAATTAACTCCTGTGCTGGTAGAAGTAAATCCCGATACATTTACCATTGACCCTGCTGCGATTGAAAAAGCGATAACTGCAAAAACAAAAGCAATTGTGCCGGTTCACCTTTACGGACAATGTGCCGATATGGAACCAATCATGGAGATTGCCCGCAAACACAACCTGTTTGTGATTGAAGATGTGGCGCAGGCAATAGGCGCTGATTATACAAATACCGATGGTAAAAAAGCAAAAGGCGGAACAATAGGAACAGTTGGTTGCACTTCATTTTTTCCTTCCAAGAATTTAGGCTGTTATGGTGATGGCGGTGCAATGTACACCAATGACGATATACTTGCCGCACGCCTGCGAATGATTGCCAATCACGGGCAATCGGTGCAATATATTCATGATGATATTGGTGTGAACTCACGCCTTGACAGTATACAGGCAGCAGTGTTAAGAGTAAAGCTGAAACACCTTGACGAATATGCCGCAGCACGGAATAAAGCTGCAGGCTTCTACGACAAGGCGTTTGCAAACAATCCGAAAATCAAAACTCCTGCACGTTCAAAAAACTCAACACATGTTTTTCACCAATATACATTAGTATTAAATGGTGTTGACCGCACACAACTGAAAGAGTTTTTAGGTTCTAAAAATATTCCGGCAATGATTTATTATCCGCTGCCGTTGCATCATCAGAAGGCTTATGCTAATCCGTTGTTTAAGGATGAGAATTTTCAGGTAACAGTAGAGCTTTGTAAGAATGTAATATCTCTGCCAATGCATACTGAGATGGATGAAGAAACACTTTCTTATATCACTGAAAATGTTTTGAAATTTGTAAATAAATCTTAGGAGTGTCACCCTGAGCGTAGTCGAAGGGTAATAATAAATAATAATTGATGCTTCGACTACGCTCAGCATGACACAACAAATTGACAAATTAATTTAAAGATGAACATAGCAGTTGTAGGAACAGGATACGTTGGATTGGTTACCGGAACTTGTTTTGCTGAAACGGGTAATAACGTTGTCTGCGTTGACATTGATGCAGAAAAAATCCGCAAGATGAAGGACGGTATTGTGCCGATTTATGAACCACACCTTGATGTGATATTTGAACGTAACATCAAACAAGGCAGATTAACATTTACTACCAACCTTGCTGAAGCCATTGAAAACGCAAAAGTTATTTTCCTTGCGCTACCTACACCTCCTGGTGAGGATGGCTCTGCCGACCTTTCCTATATATTAGGTGTTGCAAATGATTTGGGCAAGCTTATTAAAGATTACAAAGTAATCGTTGACAAAAGCACTGTACCTGTCGGCACTGCCGAGAAAGTTCGTGTTGCGATTGCAAAGAATGCTAAAGTAGATTTTGATGTGGTAAGCAATCCTGAATTTTTGCGTGAGGGCTTTGCAGTAGATGATTTTATGAAACCCGACCGCGTTGTAATAGGCACAAGTTCTGAGAAAGCAAAACACATTATGGGCGATTTATTCAAGCCTTATGTGCGTCAGGGAAATCCTGTGATTTTTATGGACGAGAAAAGTGCAGAGCTGACTAAATATGCTGCCAACGCTTTTCTTGCAACGAAGATTACGTTCATGAATGAGATTGCAAACCTCTGCGAGTTGCTGGGCGCTGATGTTGACAAAGTGCGCATAGGCATTGGCTCTGACGACAGAATTGGAAAACGTTTTCTTTTCCCTGGTATTGGATATGGAGGAAGCTGTTTTCCTAAAGATGTTCAGGCAATTGCTAAATCAGCCAGCGATGTTGGATATAACTTTGCCTTGCTAGAGGCTGTGATGGAAGTAAATGAAAAACAAAAAACCATTATTGTTCCTAAAATTCTGGAACACTTTGGTGGTCTCGCCTCAGGCGAGATGAAAGGTAAAAAAATTGCGTTGTGGGGCTTGGCTTTCAAACCTGATACAGATGATATCAGGGAAGCACCCGCTCTTTACATCATTGAAGAATTGCTGAAAGCAGGTGCAGCAGTTACTGCATTTGATCCCGAGGCAATGAACAACGTAAAGAAACTGTTGGGAACAAAAATAAACTTTACCGAAAACCATTATGATGCGCTGCAAGGTGCCGATGCCTTGGTGATAGCAACGGAATGGAGCCTTTTCCGTAATCCTGATTTTGATAAAATTACTGCTGCATTAAAGAACAAAGTAATTTTTGACGGACGCAATTTATACGACAATCAAAGCATGAAAGAACTTGGCTATACCTATTACAGCATAGGTCGCGAAGCCGTAAACAGCCTTACCCTGCCCCCTCCAAAGGAGAGGGTTAAATCCTAAAAACCTCACCCTGCCCTCTCCAAAGGAGAGGGTTAAATCCTTTGATATGCCTGAAAGAAAAAGAATATTAATTACCGGAGCCGCGGGTTTCCTCGGCTCACATCTCTGCGATAGATTTATAAAAGAAGGGTATCATGTTATTGGCATGGACAACCTGATTACCGGAAGCCTGAGCAACATAGAGCACCTGTTTAAACTCGAGCAGTTTGAATTTTATCACCACGATGTTTCCAAGTTTGTGTTTGTGCCGGGTGAGTTGCATTACATTCTGCATTTTGCTTCACCT
>CAMDBK010000202.1 GCA_945889235.1 Chitinophaga pinensis | reverse complement strand
ACCAAAAGCCGTTATGATGTGCTTTTTGGCATACGTATAGGATTTATTATTCCGTTTTACAAACGTGCCGGAAAGACTTATTATTATTGAGTTCTTTGGTTTAGTAAATGAGTTACTTATACAATCTTGCAATTTTAGTTTATACGTTTTCCATTCGCGTTGTAGCTCTTTGGAACAGTAAAGCACGAAGATGGATTGAAGGAAGAAAAAATCTGTTTGAAGAAATAGAAAGCAGCGTAAAATCAGGAGAAAAAATTGCATGGTTTCATTGCGCTTCACTTGGTGAGTTTGAGCAGGCAAAACCTGTAATGGAACTTTTTAGGAAACGAAATCAGGAATATAAAATACTGCTCACATTCTTCTCGCCTTCGGGTTATGATGTGCGAAAAAATTATCCGGGTGCCGATTATGTTTTTTATCTTCCAGCTGATACAGCAGCGAATTCAAAGAGATTTATTGATTTAATAAAACCTTCAATAGCGGTTTTTACAAAATATGATTTCTGGTTTAATTACCTGCGTGAATTAAAAACGCAATCTATTCCAACGGTTGTGTATTCAGCAGTTTTCAGAAGAGACCAATATTTTTTTCAGGAGTATGGCGAATGGTTTTTGAAAATTTTGTCGCGCATAAATATTATTTATGTTCAGGACGAAAACTCACGCAGATTACTGAGCAAAGCTAAAGTTAATAATGCCAAGCTATGCGGTGATACGCGCTACGATAGGGTAATGCAAATTGCTGAACAAAGAATAGATTTTCCGTTAATAGAAAAATTTAAGGCTGGCAAAACTACTATTGTTGCCGGCAGCAGCTGGAAAGAAGATGAGCGTAACATGATTGAACTGATGAAGAAAAGAAAAGGCACAATGAAATTCATTATTGCTCCACATGAAATTGATGAAAAACATATTTCCGATTTGATGGAAAATATTCCGGTTCCTGCTTTGCGCTTTTCGCAGGCGAATGAAGAGAATATTTACAAAGCAGAAGCGTTGATAATCGACAACATGGGAATTTTGTCGCAGGTATATCGCTACGGAGATTTGGCTTATGTGGGCGGTGGCTTCGGAAAAGGAATACACAATATCCTTGAGCCTGCTGCATTTTCAATACCTGTAATTATAGGACCTAATTATCAAAAATTTACTGAAGCAGTTGAAATGGTAAATCTGGGTATGGCATTTCCTATTGAAAAATTCCGTCAGTTAAATAATAAAATTACTGATTTGTTTTTTGTCAAAGGCAGTGTTCAGGTTGTTAAAGACAGGATTACAGAATTCATGAATTCAAAAAGGGGCGCAACACAACAGGTTGTTGAGGGACTTGAAAAATTACTTGCCGCTTCCAATAATCGTTATTTTCGTCCGCAAGATTTTATTGAATGATAATCAGCAAAAATAGTTCACTTAAACAGTTTAATACTTTTGGTATTGATGTTAACTCAGCACTGTTTACTGAAGTTTCTGAGGTAGATGAACTGCGTGAAATTTGTTCAGATAAACAGTTCAGCAATACTAAAAAACTTATTCTGGGAGGAGGCAGCAATATTCTTTTTACCCGAAATTTTGACGGCCTGGTTATTAAAAATAATTTCAAAGGAATTTCAGTTGAAAGAGAAAATGTAGAACATGTTTTTGTTAAAGCCGGAGCCGGTGAGAACTGGCACAATTTTGTGCTTCACTGCATTGCCGGTAATTATGCAGGAGTTGAAAATCTTTCATTGATACCCGGCAATGTTGGTGCAGGTCCTATGCAGAATATAGGCGCATACGGTGTAGAGCTTAAAGATGTTTTTCATGAGTTGGAAGCATTTGAAATTGCTTCAGGTGAGTTGCTGAAATTTACTGCTGCAGATTGTAATTTCGGTTACCGTGAAAGTGTTTTTAAAAACAAACAACTTGAAAAATTTGTAATTACATCCGTTACGCTGCGGTTGAATAAAACTCCAAAATACAATACAACGTATGGCGCAATTGAACAGGAGCTGGAAAAGATGGGAATTAAGGAACTGAGCATTGCAGCAGTGAGCAAAGCTGTCTGCGCTATCCGCAGCAGTAAACTTCCCGACCCGAAAGAAATAGGGAATGCGGGCAGCTTTTTCAAAAACCCTGTTGTACCTGAAGAAGTATATCTGAAAATAAAACACGAATATCCAACGGTAGTGGGTTATCCTGCCGGTACTGATGTAAAACTTGCAGCAGGCTGGTTGATTGAACAATGCGGATGGAAAGGTTATCGCAAAGATGATTTCGGGGTTCACAAAAATCAGGCACTTGTATTAGTTAATTATGGAAATGCAAAAGGCGAGGATATCTTATTTCTCTCTCAGCAAGTTATGGATTCTGTGCAGAAAAAATTCAATGTTACGCTGGAAAGAGAAGTAAATATTGTATAATCGCAAACTGAAATGAAGCGAGTAGTTCTTATTATTTTTCTGTCTGTTTTCTTTTGTTATTTGGGTTTCTCACAAACAGCAGTTGCAGTTTTACCCTGTAACCTGGGTTCAATTTTTGAACGCAATATTTGCAGCAATATCGAAAATAATCAGGCTTCACTTATCAAGTATCAGTTGCAGAAACGCAGCGCAGAAAACTCATTGGACAAAGTGAAAATATGGACAAGGGCAAATTATTCCTGCATCCGTTGTCGCCCTCAGCCGGGCTTTTCAGGTGGCAGTATGCTGCGCAAATGTGTATTGGAGAATGCGCTGAACGTTTCCTTCTTTCTTGTTTACGAGATGAAGGTGGATATGAATTTTATTGAAGATGACGGGCGCACTTTGCTGGACTGGGTGCAGGACGATACTGAAAAAACTTTTGAAGAAGCCTTTGAAACCGAGAATGAGCAGGACAAGAAATTTCTGATGCAAACCCTGAGCAACAGCATGAAATTTTATAACTTGTTTAAAAATAACGGGGCTAAGTTCAGTCATGAACTTAAAAAATAAGGAAATCAATTTATTAGCGTAGAGCAGCCAACGCTTCACTACTATGCCCGCTAAAATCAGTTTTTGAATCAAACACTTTTTTTACTTTTCCATCTTTGTCAATTACAAATGTTACTCTGCCCATCAGCAGACCGAATAGGTCATCTTTTACACCAAATAAGTCTTTAATTTTTCCTCCTTTATCACTTAATAAAATAAACGGCAGTTTGTGTTGAGCAGAAAATTTTCGGTGTGAGATTACATCGTCTGAACTGATACCAATTACTTCAGCACCGGCATCGGTAAAATCTTCATAGCTGTCACGGAAACTGCAGGCTTCAGCGGTGCAGCCACCGGTAAAATCTTTTGGATAAAAGAACAGAACTATATTTTTCTTTCCTTTAAAATCACTTAGTTTTACAAGGTCGCCATTGTTATCAGGCAATTCAAATTCAGGTGCTTGTTGTCCTTCTTTTAGCATTTTATTTGGCTTTTGGCTTATAGCTGTTGGCTGTTAGCTAAGAGCTAAAGGCTATCAGCTAATAGCTTACTTTTGTTTTATGAGTAAACTTAAACTTGATTTGCATGAAATCTTCAACAAAGGTAAACAGATTGATGATGCACTGAACGATATTATTGATGAAGCTGTTGAACGAAAAATTGATTTGGTTGAAATAATTCCGGGTAAAGGAAGCGGGCAACTGAAGAAAAAGGTTCAGCGCTTTCTTATGCAAAAACATATTAAGGAAAAGTATAAACGTTTAGAAAACGACAGTAAAAATCACGGGAGGATTTTTGTGCATTTCTGAAGATTGTGCAGTAGCTGAAAGCTGTATTATTCAGGCTTTGTAGCCCTTGTAATGGTAATCCTGAAAACATAATTTACCTCATCATCTTCATGATTGCCACCGGTACAGTTACCAAAACCACCCTGATTGTTATTTCCGTGATGATCTTCATCTTTGTGTTCGCCTTCAACTGTGTTGATATGAATTTCGTCAGTACCGTTATAATTTAGTTCCGGTGTATATTCAAATAAGGTATTGTTTGATGCATCAGTTGTGATTTGACTTACAACAAAATGTTTTGCCTGTTGTAAAATTTCCATTACATCATCAACATCACCACTTGGCGGCATGGTATAAGAATAAGTTCCGTTTGCATCCATCATTACATCAATCACTTTAGTTACTGCTTCATCATGTTCCTTGCGGCATGAAACAGTTAAAACAACAACAACAAGTGCAGAAAATAAAAAGTAGTTGAATTTTTTCATGATGTTTTTAATTTAAGTTTATACAAAGTATAACGAAATTTAATTGGACTTAAGTAATTCCTTAATAATATCTTCAACCGACAAACCATCAGCTTCTGCTTTGTAGTTAAGCACTATGCGATGACGCAGTACAGCAGGGGCAACAGCTTTTACATCTTCAATGTCGGGTGAATATTTTCCGTTAATAGCGGCATTGGTTTTTGCACCAACTACTAAATATTGTGATGCGCGCGGTCCTGCTCCCCAGCTTAAATAATTATTGATTGTGTCGCTGGCATATTTAGTTCCCGGGCGGGTGCTGGTAGCTAATTTCACAGCGTATTCCAGAACATTATCAGCTACCGGAAGTTTGGTAAGCAGTTTCTGAAAAAATAAAATCTCTTCGGTATTCAACACCTTGTCAGGTTTTATTCCTGCAGCACCTGTTGTTTGTTTTACAATATTCAGTTCTTCAGCAAAGCTTGGATAATCAAGCCAGATGTTGAACATAAAACGGTCTAACTGCGCTTCAGGCAAGGGATAGGTTCCTTCCTGCTCAATGGGATTTTGTGTAGCAAGCACAAAGAAAGGAGCATCAAGCACGTAGCGTTTTCCGGCAGTGGTAACAGCGCGTTCCTGCATGGCTTCCAATAATGCAGATTGTGTTTTTGGCGGAGTACGGTTTATTTCATCTGCCAAAATAATGTTGGCAAATAATGGTCCTTTGATAAATTTAAATTGCCTTGAATCATCTAATATTTCTGTGCCGATAATATCGGATGGCATAAGATCTGGAGTAAACTGGATGCGGTTATAAGTTAGTCCCAGCGCCTCAGAAATTGTATTTACAAGTAATGTTTTTGCAAGGCCGGGAACACCTACCAGCAAACAATGTCCGTTACTGAAAATGGAGGTGAGCACACTTTTTACAACTTCTTCCTGCCCTACAATTACTTTCGCAATTTCGCTGTTCAGTTTTTTGTAAGAAACCACAAAGGCATCTATTGCTTCTTTGTCTGATGTGTAGTTCATTTCTTCGTTGCTTTTAGCTATTAGCTGATGGCTGTTAGCTTTGGTTATATTTCGTTTTTGTTTTTAATTAGCTAATGGCTAATAGCCATTAGCTTAATTACTTTTTTTTATCCACGGATTATTAAAATCACAATTCAAATAAGCATCATCAATTTTTACATACGTAGTTTTAATTTTTCTCTCAATCCATTCTCTTACAATGTTGCTTTCTTTCATGCTTGAAGCTGCTGTTTGTATCTTCTGATAATCATCACGCAGGTTAGCTTTGTGCGGCTCTGTACGTGACTTTAGTAATATTATACTGTAAGATTGTTTGCCATCACTTGAACTTGTAATAATGGGTTTCGAAAATTCACCAACTTCCATTTTATCAATGGTAAGAAATAGCGTAGGGTCAATGGAACTCAACTGATCCATTTCAAATTTTGTTGAACCTGTTTGTGCGTTGGTTACCATTCCTCCGTTTTTTTTGTCAGCTTCGTCATCCGAGAATTTTTCGGCAGCTTCTGAAAAGGTTAATGAGTCTATAATAAGAAGATTGTAAACGCTATCAAGAAACAATTTAGAGCTTGTTAAATCATTCTCC
>CAMDBK010000201.1 GCA_945889235.1 Chitinophaga pinensis | reverse complement strand
CGCATGATGGTCAGCAAATTCAAGGTGTCTAAAAAGTTTAGTATTTAATTCGCAATGTTGTTTAATTCCCGAAGCATCGGCAATTCCGGTAACAAGCAAACAAGATGCATTAGTTTGGGGCAATTGGTCATTACTTTCAAAAACGGGATGTAGATTATTATAAACAATACCAGAAAAAAATAGTTTTTGGTTTGAATCAGGTGCTATTTTCAGAATAATTTTTTCTCGTTCCTCATCTGATAAATTGAGCGGGTACTTGCTTACAACAATAATATCTGCACGCTTTTTTGCAGAAAATGGTTCTCTTAAATTTCCTGCAGGAAGCAAAAAATCTGATTTAAAAATTTTTGAATATTCCAACAACAGAATTGAAAGACTTGGGTTTACAGCGCGGTGTTGAAATGCATCATCAAGCAATACAACTTTTGTTTCAGGCTCATCTTTCAGTATTTTTTCAATTCCTGTTTTTCTGTTTTCACAAACCGCAACACCGATTGCAGGGAATTTATTTTTCAATTGCAAAGGCTCATCTCCAACTTCAGAAGCAAAGGAATTTTTCTCCGCATAGGCAAAACCATTTGTTTTTCGTCCATACCCACGACTCAAGGTTGCTACTTTACTGGCAGGCGAAAGCAGGTTTATTAAATATTCGATGTGAGGAGTTTTACCGGTTCCGCCTGTGGTAATATTTCCAACTCCAATTAAAGGCAAAGAGAACTTATTTACCTTTAAAACTCCTAAATCATAACACCTGTTTCTTATGAAAATAACAAAGCCATATATCAAAGAAAAAGGCAATAACAGAAACCTGAAATTCATATCGGGCTAAAGTTAGAAAGGTTTTTAATACAGGATTTTGTGATTTCAGGTAATCAGGAATCACCGACAAAATGTTTTCAACAACCGTTATCTTGAAAAAATAATGGTGTAAATACCAACTAAACACAAAACTTCCTACTTTAGCCCCTTAATTTTAGCGATATTACAAGCATCAGAAAAACTTTATGAGAATAAAAATATTCGTTTTTATTTCATTAACTTTCTTATCATCACTAGCCTGGGCGCAAACTCCGGGAACAAATGGAGCAACCGGCCCAACCGGAGAAGTTTCCGGTACTGGTGCTGCAACTCCTGTAAAACAGGTTGAAAATTCAGGAGCAGTTGAACTGCCGAAAACAGAAAGTGAACAGGCGTTGGAATATTTTAACAAAGCACAGGTTTTTCAAAGCCAGAAAGAATATAAAAGTGCTCTGGAAAGTTATGATAAGGCAGTAGAAATGGATTCTGTTTTTTATGAGGCATTTGTGGCAAGAGCAGGAATACGTTTTCTGTTGCTTGACTTTGAAACTGCTTTAGCTGATTACAACAGAGCAATAGAAATTACCGAGAAAAAATCAAAACAATTTCAAAAAACAGGTGACATAAAAAAGGTGTTGGATGACTTAAAAGGCGCGAGACAGGATTATACAAAAGTAGAAGCTCTGAAAGTAAGAATGGGTGATATTTATTACAAAAGAGGAAGCGTAAAACGTTTCATGGACGATAAGGCAGGCGGTTGCGAAGACCTGAAAAAAGCCAAAGAATTAGGCGCTTTTAAAGCAAATCCGGAATTAAAAGATTTCTGCGACCAATAGCGCAGCGTTTCCTTATATAACATGCAATTATCAGAAATAATAAAAGCTATAGAAGCTTTTGCTCCGCTTTCCTACCAAGAAAATTATGACAATGCTGGACTCATTATCGGAAGTCCTGCTCAGGAAATTACTGGTGCTCTGATTTGTCTTGACAGCACCGAGGATGTAATTGATGAAGCAATAAAAGAGAACTGCAATCTTGTTATTGCACATCATCCAATTATTTTCAGCGGACTGAAAAAGATTACGGGAAAGAATTATGTAGAGCGCACAATAATAAAAGCCATAAAAAATGACATCGCAATATATGCAGCACATACCAATCTTGACAATGTTATAAGTGGGGTGAACTCAAAAATTGCAGAGAAGCTTGGCTTAAAAAACTGTTCAATTCTTCAACCTAAAACAGGATTATTGAAAAAACTAGTCACTTTTTGTCCTAATGAAAAAGCAGCAGAAGTAAGAACAGCATTATTTAAAGCCGGAGCAGGTTTTATAGGCAATTATGATGAATGCAGCTATAATGTGGAAGGATACGGAACTTTCCGCGCTGGTGAAGGAACAAAACCTTTTGTAGGCAAACAAAACATACAACATCAGGAGACGGAAATCCGGATAGAAACAATATTTCCCTCACAACTTCAATCCGCTATACTAAAAGCTTTGTTTACTTCGCACCCTTATGAAGAAGTTGCCTATGACATTTATCCGCTTGAAAACCAGTACCAACAGGTTGGCTCAGGGCTTACAGGAGAACTGAAGGAACCACAGGATGAATTGTTTTTTTTAAAATCATTAAAGACTTCTTTGCAAACAGATTGCGTACGTTATACACAACTTACAGGTAAGAAAATTAAAAGAGTAGCTGTGTGTGGCGGTTCAGGGAGTTTTCTCTTAAAAGATGCCATTGCATCTGAAGCAGATATTTTTATTACTGCTGACCTTAAATACCACCAGTTTTTTGACGCGGAAGGTAAAATACTGCTTGCCGATGTGGGACACTTTGAAAGTGAGCAATTTACAGGCGAAATATTTTATAGCTTACTAATGGAAAAATTTCCTACTTTTGCCGTCCGTTTGTCAAAAACTAATACGAATCCGATAAACTATCTCTGAAAACATGATAAAAGCCAAAGTAAAAGCTAAAGAATCAGCAAAACCTGTTGCCAATTCAAAAATAGAAAAAGCAAAAAAAACTGAATCAAAGCCTGCGAAAAAAGAAACTGCAAAAGCCAAAATTGAATACGCAGAGCCTGCAAAGCCAAAAGCAAAACATAAAGAAATAAATCCCGATGTTACAATCGAAGAAAGACTGAAAGCACTTTTCAATCTTCAACAGATTGATACTGCCATTGATAAAATCAGAATTGTAAGAGGCGAATTGCCATTGGAAGTTCAGGATCTGGAAGATGAAATTATAGGACTTGAAACCCGTGTAAAAAATTACACGGATGAGGTGAATGTTTTTGAAGACACTATTGTTCAGAAAAAACAGCAAATGAAAGACTCATTGTCTTTGATTAAAAAATACGAAGAGCAGCAGAATAAAGTCCGCAATAACCGTGAGTTTGATTCATTGACAAAAGAAATTGAATTCCAAAATCTGGAGATTCAACTTTCTGAAAAAAGAATAAAAGAAGCGAAAGCAAATATTGCTGCTAAAAACGAATTTGTTGAAAAAGTGCAAGCTGAATTAGATGAACGTAAAAGCGATTTGAAGCATAAAAAAGCTGAGCTGGATGACATTATCAAGGAAACTGAAAAAGAAGAGAAATCATTGATGAAACAATCCGGAAAAGCTGAGGAAATAATGGATGAGAGATTGCTTACCGCTTATAAACGTCTGCGCACAAATGCACGTAACGGATTAGCTGTTGTAACCGTTTCACGTGATGCATGCGGTGGTTGTTTCAACAATATTCCTCCACAGCGCCAAATGGATATCCGCATGAGAAAGAAAATTATTGTTTGCGAATATTGCGGACGTATACTTGTTGATCAGGAGCTTGCAGGAGTTGAAGAACTTGTGGAAGCATAAACATTTATTCAATAAAACAAAAAAGGGATTTCATTTGAAGTCCCTTTTTTGTTTCTGAGAACATGAAGTATTTTATTGTCTTATTTATCTTTCTTCAGGTAACATTAAAATCATTTGCCGCATTTGACTTTAACTCCAATTGCCGGAATGCTTATGAAGATATTGTAAGTTTAAAATTTAAAGCAGCAAAAACTAAACTTGATAGTGAAAAGAAAGTAAATCCGGGGAATGATATTTCTGTTTTTCTTGAAAACTACATTGATTTTTTTACGCTGATAATTGGTGAAGACCAAAACGATTATACTTCACTTCAAAAAAACAAAGACTTACGTTTAAGACAATTAGAAAAGGGAGACTCACAATCGCCCTGGTTCCTTTATTCGCAGGCAGAAGTTAATTTGCAATGGGCTTTTGTACATGTGAAATTCGGTGAATATCTTTCAGCTGTTGGTGAAATAAATAAAGCGTATAAATTATTAGAAGACAACCAACACAAGCATCCCGGTTTTTTACCGAACATGAAAAGTATGGGGTTGCTTCATGCTATTATTGGAACCGTGCCTGATAATTATAAATGGGCGGTAAACATTATGGGAATTGAGGGAACCATCAGTCAGGGTGTAAAAGAGTTAAACATAGTTGTTGCCCAATCGCAAACCAATTCTGAGTACAATTACCTTCTTACTGAATCATTATTTCTGCTTTCGTTTGTTGAACTCAATCTTTCAAAAGACAAAGACAATATTGAAAAACTTTACACCATACTGAAATATTTACCCGGTTATAATCCGCTGCTCACGTTTGCAAAAGCAAGCATTGCAATTAAAACTTCGCGTAATAACGATGCGATTTCTTTTTTGGAAAAGCGACCTGAAAGTGCGGAAGAATATTCTTTTTATTACCTGGATTTACTGACAGGTGAAGCAAAACTCAACCGCTTAGATATGGATGCAGATGTGTACATAAAAAAATACATCGACAATTTTAAAGGCAAGAGTTACGTTAAAACCGCTTATCAGAAGCTTGGCTGGTTCAGCCTGCTGGTGGGCGATTACGATGGCTACCGAAAAAACATGGGCTTAGTTTTAAGCAAAGGAAATGACATTGCCGATGAAGATAAACAGGCGCAAAAAGAAGCAGAAAACGGTGAAGCGCCCAACTTAAAACTACTGAAAGCGCGTTTGCTTTTTGATGGTGGATATTATCTGCAAGCAATGACAATGCTGGTAAAAGATGGCAATGCTAAAGACTTCACCACCGAAAAAGATCAGTTGGAATTTACGTATCGGCTTGGCAGAATATACCACAGCTGGGGAAAACCAAACGATGCAATTCCTTATTATGAAATGACGATTGAAAAAGGTGCTAAGAGTACTTATTACTTTGCCGCCAACGCTTCATTAAATCTAGGTTTGATTTATGAAGTGAAGAAAGATTTCAAAAAGGCGCGGAAGTATTTTGAGTTATGTCCTTCGTTTAAAAACAAGGAATACCGCAACAGTATTGGGCAAAAAGCAAAGGCAGGGTTGAACAGGATTGAAGGGAAATAGTCAGGGTCACCCTTTTTTGCGGATTACAATGCAATGATGAAGTCCTAAAACTGAGTTAAACGGACTAATTAAAAACTCAAGAAATTTAATTAACGGCTCAGCAAACGCAGGCACAACCTGCCTGAAGTTTAATCCACCCGACAACAGATACCTCATATAATTAGGCATAACTTTTTGTTCCACTACTTCTAATTGCGGATATTTTTTCAAAAACAAATTAATGTCGCGTTTAAAAATAATATAGCTAAGAGCCTGATTAGCACCTTCCATTACTCCGCCTACATTATATTTCCAATCCTTTTGTGATTTGTCAAATGTTTCGGTATCAAATATTTTTTTGTAAAAACTTGAAGCCACTTCACCATGATAGGGTTCTATTAATATACATCCTCCACCCGGTTTTAGTACCCGCAGCAACTCACTGAAAAAACTGTCAACATCGGGCAAATGATGAAAACAATTGATGGCATAAAATGCGCGAATAGAATTATCAGGCAAATCCATTTTTTGTGCATCTAAAATTCTATCCAGCCATGGGGAAGATTTAATGTCTGTGCTGATAATTTCAGGATATACTTCTTTA